>JACQWN010000013.1 GCA_016209245.1 Bacteroidia bacterium | reverse complement strand
TTGTAAATTGATTTCTTGAATCGTAATTTGATATGTATAAATGTGATTTGTTAGAAAATTCGAACGCATTGCCCCGACCGAAAGATTAAATCCTTTATAAGAATAACCAATACTCAAAAATGGTGTAATTGTTTTTCTGTTTTTAAGAATACCTATATTTGCAATTAAGCATTCATGTATAAATGCTACATAGGTTGATAAATAATTTTTTGTATTCATTAAATTTAAATTGTCATGAAAAAAATATTTTTCTTGATAATGCCATTTAAAATATAATCTAAATTCAAAATCTCGGGGTTTATAAACAGAATAATTTAGTAAAAAATTATATGCTAATGGAATAGTTGGCGTCCTTATAATGTTTTTAATCTCTATGTTTGAAATTGAGAAGCCAACATTTAGTTTGTTATAAATTCTCAGCATTCCTTTTAAATCTAGTTGAACATGCTTATTTTCAACTATAGTATCGAGTTTTGTAAATTGATTTCTTGAATCGTAATTTTCAATATAGTCAATTGGGTTAAATGTATTATTATCATATTTAATTAGTAATGCGTAAAATAAAAATAGTTGTCTTGAAATCAATAGACAACCAGTCGTGCCTATAGAAAATTCGGTCAGTTTTTTACGGTTGCTATTAAAATTTGTAAGGTAATGAAAGATTAGAGTATTATTATGTAAAAATCCGATATTAAGCCCAGTTCCGTTTATGAATTCGGATTTATTTCTCATCGGTCTAATGACTGAAATATTATCATAATTAATCATCGTGTGAGTATTTACAAAACTTGGCGAGAAATCAAATGAAATATTACTGCTTGTTGGAATTATAAATAAATCTTGAGCACTAATTGATTCAATTAGAAAAAAAAAGAGTAATAATATTGTAAAATGAATTTTCATTTCATGATTGTTAGAGGTCAGGAATTATCTCAGTATTTTTTTGCGGATTTTATTGCTCATCACTGTCGCACCGCACAAAAGTAAATTTATTGCACACACTCTTGCATTGTTAGTCAGCCCCGTAAAAAAATATTAACGACAATTTGATGTGTGCGCCCTGCATGAGCAAGTGCATCCGTCTTAAATATCAATAAAAAATTTAAAAATACAAATAAATTTTTAGAAAGCAAAAAGATGGGTGTTTTTTTTCCAGAGATAAATGTGAGAGGTTCTCCCCGTCATTTCATGTTTCGACATGCTCGACACAGCGTCTGGCGGGGCGGTTTACTCGATTAGGGTTTGTCATTTTATCAATCAATATTTTGTTGAAAAAAATTCAGGAACTAATCTTTGGTATGGAATATGCAATTTACTACAATAGACCATAATTTGTTCTATTGTGGCTTTTTCCTTTTTAGTTTCAATCAGCATAATAACATTTTTATCTAAACCTGTTATTTTGGCTTTTTCAATTATTGATATTTCATCTATCTTATAAGCAGTTTTATTAGTTTCAAATATTTTTTTCAATTCATTAAGTTGCAATTTTTGTATTTGCTCATCAATTGCTATTAAATTTAGATTTTCAATTTCATTTTCCGGAATTATATCTCCGCTGTTTTGAAACAAGAACTTGTTACTTTTATTCAATTCTTTCAGTTCTTTTAAAGATAATGATTGAATATAATCATCTTGTTCGACTGTATTGTTAAATTTTAATTTAGTTTTCATCGTTTTCACTATAAGCGGTTATTGCAATAATATTTTTGTATTCGTCTATTCTGAAAACAACATTCAGAATTTCTGCAATTTTTCTTAATTTATCGTTTGGTTGCAATGGAACAAATCCACTGATTACATAACTATTTTTAAATTGATTTTTACTTTTTTCTATTTTATAATCAGTTATACGAAATAAAGCATTAATTGCTAAAAAAAGAGATATTTCTTTTGTCTATTACAATATGTTCTGCAATGTGATTTAAATGTTTTGGTAACCATTTGAAATTAATTTGTTTAAGTATATCTTTTAACTCATCCATTTGATAAAAATATTTTACAAAATTAACTCTTTTATCATAATTTTCATAAATAATCTATTATTTTTTTTGAATTTTATTTTTTGTAAGTCAAGTAGATAAGGGGATTTTCACCCCGAACCTCTCACAGAACTGTACTTGATAGTCACCCATCACACGGCTCTTCAGTTGATAATCAGTATGCGAATCCTCCCGCTTTCGCCGTTGTTCGCATGATAACATCTGGCGATGTTCAGCATAAATGTTTTTACGAAGTTACAACCTTTTAATTTATTGTTTACCTATCCTACTAGCCATTGCCACGCCACTGAAAGCAACCGCCTGTTGGGCGTTCGTTGTTTTATTTTCGTTGTTGTCCGCTGTCAACTGCACAACTGTTCCCGAGAAAAAAATTGTCTATTGTCAGTAAAACACTCCTACAATTAAACAATTGTCTTTGGATGTTGCTTCAAGTCCGCCAGACCCGCCATTTCCCGTTTTTCCATCCATTGAGTTGTTGGTTATTTTTAATGTGCTTGATGATTTTATATTGTCTTGCTTGTCTTTTGCAACGATTTTATATTTTCCAGATTGAAGTGTTAAGAAAAGTGCTTTTTGTTTTAAACTGTCGTTGTCGCAAGTTGGTTTGTTTGTTAAGTATGGAAGGTCGCCCTTGTAATTGCCGTCAATGTAAAGCGAAAGTTGAACTTCATTGCTGTCCTTACTTGTGTAAAAGTAAGAGTTGAATGTTGTGTTGTACTTTTTGCAATGTGTCAGTAGCAACGCTATCAATGCTACTGCTGTCAATGTTGTGATGATTTTTTTCATTGTCGGTAGTTTTAGTTTTTTGTCTAATGAAAAAGTTTCGAGTTTATTGCTTGTCTGAAAGTAGGAGTCATAAGAATACAGAAAAATAATATGTTATATAATTTTTTCACAATGTGTGCCAATTGGTCTGAAATCGAACGTATCTGAAAACAGTCAGCAGCAGAATCTTTGGTCAATCCATTTTTATTATCTGCTATAATTTTTATCATCCAGGGGGCTATCTCATACCGCTCTTTCCAATCAGTTGCTGGAACTATAATTTTTAATGGCAATTTACCTAAAGAATTATCATTTACTATTATTCCAGGACGGATTTTTTTAATCTCTGCTCCGATTGTCTGGTCAAGATTTATAATCCAAATTTCACCTTATTTCATAAAAATCTTCAAAGTCAATACTTGTAAAAATAGTCAATTCTTTATTATTTTTATAATCAAAATACAGACACTCTGCGGCCTTTTTCATTTGGCTATTATCTTCTTTTTGTCTTATAGAATGAATTGCCTTTTCAATTAAAAAAATCCTCTTGGAAATAGGTAAATTTTCAATTGCTTTTAATAATTCAGTTGTGCTCATTTTATTTTCAGGTTTATTATGGCTGCAAGATAATAAAATTTCTTTAATAATTAGTTATTTGTTTCAACATTAATTTTTTTTACTATACCACATAACGTAATGGTTTACATACCTTAAGGTGTGTTTATCATTTATATAGCACAAAGTTAATTATTTTTTTAACTGTTTGATATATAGTTAAATTATTTTTTTAACAGTTTCAATAACGGATGCTTTGCACTAATGCTCTCGTGCCCCAAAAATTCCTTTACAAAAGTTACATCAATACCCTGTT
The DNA here is from genome assembly GCA_016209245.1 of Bacteroidia bacterium. Lineage (GTDB taxonomy): Bacteria > Bacteroidota > Bacteroidia > Bacteroidales > BM523 > JACQWN01. The sequence goes on along the minus strand of JACQWN010000013.1, from coordinate 12,208 downwards.
CTATCATATGCGTAGCTATTGAATGCCGCAAAAAAGTCAAATTTGTAAGCTGATGTTTGAAAAAAGCCAAAATATTGTACTAATTTTGCATGATTTCAAACCTTGTTATTAACATTTAACAACAAAATCTATGGAAAACAGTGAATTATTAGTAAAAGTGAAAGCTAAAGCTTCATCATGGCTGAAAGGCGATTTTGATGAAGAAACAAAAAAACAAGTAAGATATTTACTTGAAAATGATGAGAAAGGTTTGATTGATGCATTTTACTGCGATCTTGAATTCGGTACAGGCGGTCTGCGGGGGATTATGGGAGCAGGAACAAACCGGATGAATATTTATACTGTTGGAATGGCAACTCAGGGTTTATGCAATTATCTTAAAAAGGAGTTCAGCCATCTTGAGAGAATTAAAATAGCTATTGCTCACGATTCCAGGAATAACAGCCGTTTGTTCGCTGAAACTACTGCTAATATCTGTTCCGCCAATGGTTTTAAAGTGTATCTCTTTGATTCGCTTCGGCCCACACCTGAACTTTCATTTGCTATCAGATATTATGGCTGTCAAAGCGGAGTTGTTGTCACCGCCTCGCATAATCCTAAAGAGTACAATGGATATAAAGCATATTGGAGCGACGGTGGTCAGCTTATTAATCCTCACGACATAAATGTTATCGCCGAAGTGCAGAAAATTAAAAGTATTGATGAAGTAAAATTTCAGGGCAACAAACAAGATAGTTCGACATTGCTCACTACAAGCATTGAAATTATTGGGGAAGAATTGGATAAAGTTTATATTGAAAGGGTTAAATCTTTATCATTATCTCCGGAAGTAATCGCCAGGCAGCATGATTTGAAGATTGTTTACACTCCATTGCATGGAAGCGGTATCCGGCTTGTACCTTTGGCTTTGAAAGAGTATGGCTTTACAAATATTTTTCATGTTCAGGAGCAGGATATTATCTCTGGAGATTTTCCCACTGTAGTTTCACCGAATCCTGAAGAACCCGCCGCCTTAAATCTTGCTATTGAAAGAGCAAAGCAGGTTGACGCAGAATTGGTATTAGCTACCGATCCCGATGCCGACAGGGTTGGAATAGCTGTGAAAAATAATAAAGGAGAATATATTCTCCTGAACGGGAATCAAACGGTAAGCCTGCTGCTTTACTACATACTTACAAAATGGCATGAGAATAAGAAAGTTACAGGCAGGGAATATATTGTCAAAACTATTGTAACAACCGAGCTTCTATCGGAAATAGCACGGAAATATCATGTTGAATGCTTTGATGTGCTTACCGGCTTTAAATACATAGCAGAAGTAATTAAAAATAATGAAGGGGTAAAAACATTTATCGCAGGCGGAGAAGAAAGCTATGGTTACCTTGCCGGCGAATTTGTCAGGGATAAGGACGCTGTAATATCATGTTCTTTAATTGCCGAAACTGCTGCGTGGGCAAAAGATAAAGGCACAACACTGTACAATCTTCTGCTCGATATTTATATTGAATTCGGATATTACAGAGAATCAGTCGCATCAATTACTATGAAAGGGAAAGAAGGAGCCGAGGAAATAAAAAAAATGATGGCTGGCTACAGGGCTAATCCACTTAATGTAATTGCCGGCTCGAAGGTTATTATGATAAAAGATTATTTTCTAAAAATTGAACAAAACCTTATTACCGGAGAGCAAAAACAAATGGCTTTACCCCAATCGGACGTTTTACAGTTCTACACTGAAGACGGTTCAAAAATTTCTGTACGTCCTTCAGGTACCGAACCTAAAATAAAGTTTTATTTTGGTATAAAAAGCGAGCTCAAATCCAAAGAAAATTTTGCTCAAACAAACATAGAGATGGATAAAAGGGTTGAAAGAATTAAGACTGATTTTAAAAATTGAAATTTGAGCCATGATAGCTGTAGTAAAATTGTATTTTTTGTTTTTTAACAATGTCTACGAAGTCGCCTTCGTTAAATGTAAGCAAGTAATCAATCTTATTTTTGGGGTCTAAAACCATTTGTCTAATTACGCTGTCTACTAAACTTACTGGCCAAGATTTATAAATTGATTTTTGAAATGTGTCAAAAAGTGCATTTGCTTTATAGTCCTTGTCGTCAATTTGAATAATGTTTGGTTTTTTGATGAGAATTTCAAATTGAGTTAATGCTATTTTATTCGAGGCAAAGTCCGTATTAATAACTTCGTATAAAGTCGGCCACGGAATTAATATTTTATATTCTTTAAGAACAGGTGATGTGTCTGTTGCTCTTTTGTGATATTGGTCTTGTGAGTTGTAAAGAGCAAACCAATAACAGGTGTCAATGATAATGTTCTTATTTATATTTGCATGAATAACCTTTGTCATATGTCAAGTCCACTAATACCCGATACTCCGTATCCTGTCCAAGGGGCTCTTTTTCTATTGCCTACTACAAAAGAAGCTTTTAAAGGAGAGGAAGAAAACATGTATATTCTATCAACACCTTTTCGCAGTCGTATGTTTCTTTCTATGTCTCTTCGCAAATAGTCCAAAACAATTCCTTGATATTTATATTTTGGAATAAATGCAAAGTTGTCTCCACATTCTAAAGCACCGTGGTTGTCTAGCCATCTATACATTGCTTCGTAGTTTCCATTGACTCCTAGGTCAAATGAAATCCATAGTTTAGTTATTGACATATTGTCGTTTTATTATTACAGCTAACTAGAGTCTGTCCGTAATGTTGCGTAGAAACTCATCGGATGACTTATTTTTTACAATTCGGGCTGATAATCAATTAATTAGAAAGTCATCCGATGAGTAAAACTATGGACAGACACTAGTATATTTGATTATAAAAACTTTTTATTTTAATTATTTCCTAATATAATCGGCAACCCATCCTTTGAGCTTCCCACAATAACCACTTTCGAATTTGGCGATTGCGATAATTGTAATGTAGCTTCAATGCCACGCATTTTTAATAGTTTATCGGTAAGACTATTATTAATAATGTTATTTGCTTTTGCTGTTCCTTCTGCTTCGATTACTTTTCGTTCGGCTTCGCTTTTTTCTCTTTCAAGCCTGAATTGATAAGCCAAAGCTTCCTGTTCTTGCTTAAGTTTACTTTCAATCGCTTGTTTAATCTCAGCAGGAAGATTAATTGAACGTATCAGCAAGGCGGTCATTATTATATAATTATTATTGAGGACTTGTTTGGTCTCATTATAGATTTCGTCTTCAACCCGTTGTCTTTGCGTCGAATATATTTCTTCAGCCAAATATCGTCCCATTACTTTTCTTACCGACGACCGTAGTTCCGGGATGACTAAACGATTAACATATTCAGGACCAAATGTTTCGTGAAGGTTCCCTACTTTTGAAAAATCCGGATAGAACCTGACGGTAACATCAACACTAACAGAGAGTCCGTTTTTGGCAAGAATATCCATGGTTTCTTCCCTTTGCTGTTCACGGACATCATAAACAATCATTTCGTTCCATGGCGCCATGACATGAAATCCTTCTTTATAAATATTTTCTTTATCAAGCGGTTCTTCGGCGAATTGTCTGAACATAACACCACGTTCACCTGGTTTTAAGACGATAAACATGCTTTTACCGAAAAGAATCAGAATAATAAAAGCTATTCCGGCTACAATCAGAAGAGGTACGTACTTTTTCATAATATAAATTTTAAATAAAATTAATAATAAAAATTTAAAAAACAGTTCAAACAAACATAAAATTAATTAATTTTACAAGTATTGATAATAAAACTTTGAGTTCACTCTAAAAAAATCAAATTCTTATATTACAGATTTTCGGAAAAGTTTAAAAAATAATATCTACATTTGCCGAAAAAATACTAAATGGCGACAACAGCAGATTTCAGAAACGGTTTATGTATGGAATTTAACGGCGAGCTTTATACAATTGTTCAGTTTCAACATGTAAAGCCGGGCAAGGGCGGGGCGTTTGTAAGAACAAAGCTGAAGAATATTTCTACGGGCAGGGTTATAGAAAATACATTCAACTCGGGAGTAAAAATTAATCTTGCACGGATAGAAAGAAGACCCCATCAGTTTATTTATAAAGACGAAACCGGTTATAATTTCATGCATACTGAAACATTTGAGCAAATTTCGCTTGATTCATCAATGATTGAAAATCCATTGCTCTTAAAGGAAGGGATAAATGTTGAAATTGTATTTCATACCGATACCGAATCGCCGATTTCGTGCGATTTACCTTCTTTCGTTGAAATGGAAGTCGCTTATACTGAACCGGGGTTAAAAGGAGATACGGCTTCTTCAACAGCGTTGAAGCATGCAACACTTGAAACAGGGTTGGAAATTAACGTTCCTCTGTTCGTTAACCAAGGCGATATTATCAGAGTTGACACAAGAGATTGTACTTATTCCGAGAGAGTAAAAAAATAAATAAAAACACAATCATGAATTTTACCTTACCTCTTAAATTGAAAGAAGTTGCAGAGCTTATCAAAGCGGAATATTTTGGCGATGATAATATTTTAATTACAGGTATTAACGAAATTCATAAAGTTTCAAAGGGCGACCTTACTTTTGTTGACCATCCAAAATACTATAAAAAAGCTTTATGCTCGGAAGCCACAACAATAATAATTAATAAAAAAATCACCCCGCCGGAAGGAAAGTCCTTGCTTTTTTCCAATGATCCGTTCAGGGATTATAATTATCTTGTAAGCAGGTTCAGCAGGTTTGAAAGATGTGGGCAATTTATAAGTCCGACTGCCGAGATAGGCGAAGGAACTGTTATTCAGCCCGGTGCATTTATTGGAAATCATGTCACGATTGGCAGGAATTGCTTGATTCATTCCAATGTCAGCATCTATAATAATACAATTATTGGCAATAAAGTGATTATTCATGCCGGTACGGTAATAGGCTCCGATGCTTTTTACTATAAGAGAAGGGCTGATGGCTATGATAAGCTATTATCGTGCGGGAATGTAATTATTAATGACAAAGTTGAAATTGGAGCCAATTGTACGATTGACAGGGGAGTGTCGGGTGATACTATTATTGGAGAAGGAACCAAACTCGATAATTTAATCCAGATTGGTCATGATACGGTTATAGGGAAAAATTGCTTGTTTGCAGCTCAGGTTGGTATTGCAGGTGTAGTTGTAATTGAAGATAATGTAATTCTTTGGGGGCAGGTCGGTGTCAGCAAAGATCTTAAAATAGGCAAGGGCGCTGTTGTACTTGCTCAATCAGGTGTTGGTAAAACGCTTGAAGGCGGTAAAGTTTATTTTGGCTCCCCGGTAATTGAGGCAAGAGATAAAATGAAGGAAATTGTATATTTGCGAAAATTACCTGAATTATTTAATAAAAAATAATTGAAAATATGTCGGCTAGATCATCTCTGAATCGGTTAAAGCTTTCGAATTTTAAATTGAATTCATTGCTTGACATAACTCTTTCAATTAATGAAAATTCTCCAACCGATGTGCTTTTAGCCAAATTTCTAAAGCTGCTCCGTAAAGACCTGAATATTGGCAATGTGGTTGTTTACACTTTTAATGGAGCGGAATGGAACTGTGTTTTAGCTTCCGGCTTTCATACAAAAATACATGAAGTGATTAATGTGGAAAAACATCTGAGGCATTATACTGAAATAACAAATCTTACGACTTGCGGAAATACTCTTTTGAGCTTTTTTGATGTTGCAATACCTGTTTTTCATAAGGATAAGGCGCTTGCGTATGTTCTTATAGGTGATATTGAAGAAGAAAGAGACGGGATTAGTCCGACCATTAAACATCTCCATTTTATACAGACCCTTACAAATATCATAATTGTTGCAATCGAAAATAAACGCCTTTATAAAGAAACATTACGTCAGGAAGCTATGCGTAAAGAGCTTGAGCTTGCATCTCACATGCAAAATATGTTAATTCCCGGCGATGACAAGCTTCCTCATGATGAACGGCTTCAGGTCGCTACTTTTTATCAGCCACATCTTGAAGTCGGTGGCGATTACTATGATTTTATCAAACTCGATGATGATGAATTTGGATTTTGCATTGCTGATGTTTCAGGGAAAGGTATTTCAGCCGCTCTTTTGATGTCGAATTTTCAGGCGAATCTCAGAGCTTTATTTACTTCGGATATTCCATTACAAATGCTTGTCGTAAAGTTAAACGAACGTGTTGTTCATATTACAGGCGGTGAAAAATTCATTAGTTTGTTTATGGCAAAATTTAATTATAAGAAAAAAGAGCTCCAGTATATTAATGCAGGACACAATCCTCCGATATTGTATGATCCTGAAAAAAATTCCATAAAATACCTGAAAAATGGTTGCACAGGTTTGGGAATGTTTGAATTAATTCCTTCTATTAAGAAAGGAATATTAAATATGCAGCAAAGTACAAAATTATTATGCTATACCGATGGGTTAGTTGAAGTTGAAAATAAAGATAAAATTGAGTTTTCAACCAGTCAGTTGGAAGTGTGTATTAAATCGAATCACCATATAAACAGGATTATTGAGAATATTATCAGCAAACTTGATGAACATAAAGGAACAAATACATATTTTGATGATATTTCTATAATTGGTTTTGAGTTTTTTCAGACCTAATCCCGAGTGTTAAGTCAAGTCACCCCGACACTGATGACTCCTTATTATGATATACTTCTAATGCTACCAGCATAGCGATAAAGCCCCAGAATGGCGCTGAAAGCTTATCGGTGTCAAGAAAATTATTAAGACAGCCATGAATAAAATAAGTCACTAATCCGGTAAGGATTGATAATATGAGCAATTTTATTTCCCTGTTTTTGGCGGAATGGTATAGTTTAATGCCCGTATATAAAGCTGCCAGAACTATGAAGAGCATACTAAAAGCTCCGATAAATCCCGATTCGGCTAATGGGCCAAAATATTCACTATGTGCATTTCCCATATCTCCTGCATTGGTGCTTATCACGGTTTTCTGTGACGATTTCTGGAAAGGGGCATATTTAAACATATAAGTTCCTGGTCCCCATCCAAAAAAGGGTTTTTCTTTGAACATCCTGACAGCGCAGTACCACCGGTTTAAACGTTCACGGTTGGAATCATCGGATGTAATATTTCCAATTGATACAACATGTTCGGTTAAATTTGCCGATGATACCTGGCGGGTCTGCTCGAATTTCATTAATATATCGGTTTGGAAATATAAATAAAGCAGAAATATTATGCTTAAAAAAATTATGATACCCTTAAAACGTAATCCCATAATCAGAAGTATAAGGAATATTATTGCTCCGATAATACTGACCCATGCAGCACGGGTATATGAAAATACCAGAGCTGTAATAATTATAGCCACAATAATCCATATCACTATTTTAGCCCAAATACGGTATTTTGATGAAATGCCAAAACCGATAAAAACAGGAAGAAAAAAAGCAAGAGCGGCACCATAAGAAGTATGGTCGAAAAAAAACGGATTAGGGACAAAATTAGCAGCTTCTTTATTAAATAAGCCAAAATGTACAAGCCGGTTGATTGTATAGCCGATAACGAGCAATAAAGGAAGCACATAGAGCCATGAAAAAGCTCTGATATTAGCTTCTTTCTTAAATAATTGACTTGCAAGAAAATAAAATGCTGCTATAAACCAAAGACGAGCGATAAAGAATTTAAACGAAACCATAGGCATTGTGCTTGTAAAACATGTAATTAAAATCCAGAATAAATTGATATATATTCCTATGCTGATAGGGTGTAGTGCAATTTTTCTGTCAAACTTTCTTTCAAAAAGCAATTTTGCGACAAAAAGCACCAGAATACCGGCAAGTATCGGTTCGGTGGGCAGATATAAATCATATTCAACTCTTCCGCTCATAAGCTCCCGCAAAGGAATTGAAATTGGCACCATAAAGATTATTAACAGAAGGAGCTTGTCAAATGCAAAAATAGCACATGCAACCACGATTAATAATAAAGGAAGCAGCAAAAAATAATACGAATTGTTGAAAATTAATATAGAATTAAGGGTAATATAAATTATTGAAATAATATATACCCAGAAGTAATTGCTCTTTGATATTACAGTATAAAGATTCACATGTACAATATTTATTTGTAATTATTGTTACTGTTCGGATATGCTTTTACAAATTATAAATTTCTAATTATTCTAATTTCTAATTGACCTAAACAATTGCCAAGCACCAAGTTCCAATTGGGGCATTAGTCATTGGAATTTCAATAAAAATTAGGTCAATTAGAGCAATTAGAAATTCTTATTTAGTCTTTCAGTTTTTTAAAAATTGAGTTGAAAATCAAGTTTAATTCTTTTGCTTCTGTCCATAAAATTCTTCCTTCTATTTTGAGTTCTGGAACGGCAACAACAATCATCCTGATAAAATGTTTTGATTCTCGTGATTCTTTTTTACAAGTTCCAATTTTGTTTCTGAAATCAGCTTTGCTTACTGCATCATCTGTCTCGCAATAATTAGCGCCAACACTTGTTCCAGCTTTCACAAGTTGTGTTATTAATGGATCATTTATCGGACTTCATGGAACTTTTTTACAAAACAAAATGATGGCTTCGCCAAACTTCGCAGTTCTTTCTTCCAAATCATACTTCCGATTTTTATTTTCATTGGTCATTTTTTAGGTCAATTAGAGCAATTAGAAATTAGGTCAATTTTAAAACCAGTACTTAACAAACACCCCGAACAGTAACTTATTTTCTACTTTCTATTATCCCAATAACAATTATGCTGAACAGAAGTGTCATTATTTCTGTGAGCACAACAACAAGCCATCTGATAGATTATTTCTGTGAGCACAACAACAAGCCATCTGATAGGATAAGCTTTCTTATATGATGGATATGGTTCGCTTACAATTTGATAATAGGTTATCTTTTTCTCGACTTCTTCCAAGGCGGTTTCATAATCGTTTTTAATTTTATTATAGACATCTAATGCGTTCCAGAGCTTAGTTGTTATTTCTTTGAATTCCTGACCATATTCTTTGATGTTATCCAAAGTTTTTTTAATTTCATTCAATGAGCTTGAGGACTCTTTTCCGCTCGCCAGGAATTTTACATAACCTTTTGTCAATTCTTCTACCTGTTCATCATAATGGAGAATATTATATTTTTTCCCGAATTCAGACATTATAGCTTGTAAAGTATCTATTTCCCTTTGTTTCATTTTCATTTCACGTGTTTTAATATCAACAACCTCCTGGAACTTATTGCGATGAAGGCTTCGGATTTTAATATTATAAAAATCAAGAATTGCCTTGGCTATTGCACAAGCGGTATCAGCATCATAATCAAGAACCGTTATAACGACAGATTCGTATTCGGTTTTCCTGATTTTTATATTGTCATTATATATTTTATACACATTATCCTGGAAATTTTTTTTATTTTTATTTAATTTATAACGTTTCCCAAGATTAAATTTTTCAATGACATTATCTTTAATATCTCTTGAATCAAGCATCTGTTGCATTTGTTCAGATTGCGATTCCTCTGAAAATAATCCTAAATTTACAGGGTAAACAATGGCATACGATTCATATTTGTTTCTTATTAATAAAGACACAAGGGTAGAACCCAGCAAAGCAATTGCCATAATTATTATTAAATGGAATTTCCATTTATTCAGTATTTGTACAATACTTTTATTTTTAAAATAATTTTCCATAGTTTCGTAACTATATTGATTAATAAAACTATTTATCTTCTCTGCTATCCATGATAGATTCCGGCATAAGTTTTTTTTTTTATGCTGTCAGTTATCAACAGGCAAAACAAAGCTAAAATAAAAACGCTTAATGTTGAAACCAATATTATCAGCCATCTTATCGGCAAAGATTTTTTTTCTGCTACTTCCGCCTTATTTACAATATAAGTATGAGGTAAATCCTGCTCTACATCTATCTTTGCCTCTTTATATTTATATTCAATGATGCTGAGCTTTTCTGTTTCCCGGAAAAGTAAATCTCTGAGTATCACATAAGTGCCGCCATAATCTGCCAGGATGCCAAGCTTTTGTTCCAGCTTATTGATTATAGCAGGGCTTTTTCCATCGGCGATAGCATTTGCATACGCATCATTAAACATCTCAGCCATTGATTCATAATATATTACACCTTTTTTTCTGATAGTTGTGAGAGAATCTTCAAGAAATTTGATACGGTTTATCTGTCCGTAATATTCATGTTCAACAAGTCGCAAAGCTTTTATTGCCCGTTCTTTTTGCATCTTATTCATAATCGTATCAACAAGCAAGGCAATATCATTTGCAATATTGGCGGCAATTACAGCATCTTTATCATAGACTTCAATTTCAATTGACATAAATTCAGTCCGCCTGAATGTTATAAAATGTTTATACTTTTCATTTAGCATTGTTTTGGGATATTTTGAAGCAGGGTCTATATTATAATGCCCCATAAGATTATATTTATGAGCTATCCTGTCTCTGATTTCCGATGAATTAAGAATCTGAAGCAACCGTTCTCCCTCTTCTTCTTCTCCAAAGCTGAGTAATTCCTTTTCAACTATTTTATCCGATAATAATGCATTTGATATTGATGTTGATGCTACCGGATAAAGAACTACTGTGGACTTATATAATGGTGTGACAAAAAATGAAATTATTGCCGAAACGATTAAACCTGCTAAGGTGATAATGAAAAGAGGTTTTCTTTTTAGCTTAATATAATTCAGCAATTCTGCCGATTCAAATTTGTATGAAGTAGTTTCGGTTGTCAAAAATCAAATTATTTGACGGCAAAAATAGAAATAAATAAAACAAACCAAAAAATTGCTTTAGCAATTTTTTGGTTTATTTTTCAATTTTAACACTGTTAGGCGTAGTCTCCTGACTACGTCATAGTTAATTTGTGGTCTCTCGACCACAGCAAAAAAATTTATTAATAATTTTTTTAGCTAATTTTTCACCATCCCTGTTTGCGCTCGTCTTCAGACCTCTGTTTGTGCTCGTCTTCAGACGAGTGCATTCATTGCGCACTCGACTAAGTTGAGCGCAAACGGGTTGTAAGGGTTTAATCTAAATAATCCTTCAACGGTTCTATCTTAGCCGCAAACGGACATTCCATTATATTGTTTCATTCTCTACTCCCCCGCTCCAAAAATAATTCCCGTCCTTATCCTTGTACCATTTGGAGTTACCGTTTACCGGCTGGCCGTCGGTCACATAGCCAATATATTCCAACGGTGTACCAGGCATCACGGATTTTACAATGGCGGCTTTGGTTGTGGGTTCCCCGGCACGGACATTAAGTTTTACCGTACATTTCGCGGATCCTGATTGTTCGACAAATTTGTAGGAGTTTCCTGATATTTGACCTGTTTTATATGTTCATTAGCAGTTAATAAATTCTTTAAAATATTTTTGAATTACAAAAATATGAATTATTTTTGGCACAATTACAGACGGAACGAAACCTAAAAGAATGATTCAATTGTTTGTATTACAGCCTAATACATCAATATTGCTCAATGAGATTTATCTCTCTTATAAATCCTTTCATTATATTCAATTATACATCAAATATTTAAACACAAGAAATTATGCAGCCCGATAATATAGATATTACTGTATTCGGCAGATGGAATAAAAGAATATTTACTCCGGCATGGGTTTCTGAAAATCTTTTTCATCTTAAAAAAGGAACACAGATAAATGGAATAGTTAATCCATCTGAATTTGAACTTGGATATAAACACGATGGAATATTATTGCTTCCTACGGCAAATAGTTTAGAGATAAAAATTGAGGACACAAAAAATATTGATTCAATAAGAAAAGCACCGAAAATATTGTACGAAATTCTTTCTTTATTACCACATACGCCAATAAAGGCAATTATTCTTAATATTAAATTTAAGAATCAAAAAATAACTAAAAGTAAACTATTCAAAGATATTAAAGAATGTGAATTTTCTAATATTATTAAAGGATATAATATGTGTCAGATTGTATTAAAAAACGAAACTCCCGAAAAGTTGGTTCATGTTTTTATAGATTATAATAGCAATTCTATAATGTTTAGCAATGCAATAAAAGACAAAAAGAGACTTGATGAAAATGATCTAATTATTAATTATATAAATGAAATAAAAAAAGAAATAATATGAATGGGCAAACAGATATAAATATTTGTAAAGAATTAGGAATTTTGAAAATGCCCTTTGAGGG
>JACQWN010000012.1 GCA_016209245.1 Bacteroidia bacterium | reverse complement strand
TATTCTCTGCCCGATTATTACTCCCTGGTTGACGTACAGGCAACCGGAAACATGGGCATCACCGCCAATGTTTACGGTATATAAAGGATCCGGGTCTATTCCGAATCCTATCCTGGTATCTGCAAATATAAGGTTATGTGAGTTTGTGGTAATTTTGTTTGTTCCGCTTCCTTCAAACAAGAGGTTATCGCGAACAAATAAGCTCGAACGCGATTGGATGGAGCCGTCAATATCAAGCTTCGTGGAAGGCGAAACTCCGATTCCGACATTGCCTGCCGGAATGCTTACCATATCATCGCCGCTTACCTGCCAGTCATTATCGGCTGGTAATGCTGTGAACTGCCCGTTTGCATTCAGGAATTTCGTATCGTCACCGTCAAGCAGAACCGAATGAAAAGTTCCATCATTATTATGATATACAATTCCTGAAGAGCCTGCAAAATAATTCAGGACAAACATTCCGTCTGTTGTCAGACTTGCTCTTTCTGTATCATTTGTACAGATAATTACTGGAAATAAGTTTTTTGAACCGAATTTATCACCTTGTGAGAGGGTATTCAACCTCACATCCCATTTGAATTGAGGTTGGTTGCCCTGTCCGCCTCATTTGAACATTTGAATAACGAATATTGAAATAAAAAATAACACAGTCGCATCGGGGATTTTACTTCGTTATTCTTATTTTGTTGTTCTATTGTTCAATTGTTCAAAAACTATATTTACCTGTGGATATTGAGAAGTTACAGTATTTTTTAAAAATTCATAGCAAATATAATAAATATTAAAAACAAAAGCTCAAAAAGATATTGACAATAAATTGTTAATATCTGATATGATACAGATGTGTTAAGGTTTTACGATGTTGAAAAGTTGCTTAAAAGTACTATTCCCCATTGGTATTATTTATAAATCTCTCTCTTAGCTGCCAATAATGTATTTCTTAGCAACGAAACTATTGTCATTGGTCCCACTCCGCCAGGTACAGGCGTAATATAGCTGCATTTTGGGGCTACTTCATCGAACTTTACATCACCCATCAGCTTCCAGCCCGATTTTGTCAGTTCCGATTTTACTCTTGTAGTTCCTACATCAATAACTATAGCTCCTTCATTGACCATATCGCCGGATAAGAAACCGGGAATACCCATGGCTACAATGACGATATCGGCAGAACGTGTTATTTCCGCTATATTTTTCGTGCGGCTGTGGCATAATGTTACCGTAGCATTGCCGGGTTTTGCCTTCCGTGACATCAGAATGCTCATCGGTGTGCCTACAATATTACTTCTTCCGATTATTACACAGTTTTTTCCTACAGTGTCAATATTATACCGCTCGAACAAAGTAAGAATACCAAAAGGTGTGGCTGAAATATAACATGGGAGGTTAATTACCATCCTGCCGACATTTACAGGGTGAAAACCATCAACATCTTTTTTATGGTCAATAGCTTCGGTGATTTTTTGTTCTGAAATGTGAGCCGGTAAAGGTAATTGCACAATAAAACCATCAATGTCCGGCTCTTCATTTAATTTTTTGACACTGAGCAGCAACTCTTGCTCTGAAACAGAATCTTCATGCCTTATTAATGTGGACTTGAATCCTATTTCCTCGCAAGCTTTTATTTTATTTGCGACATAAGTTTCACTACCTCCGTCATGGCCAACCAATACAGCGGCGAGATGCGGAATTTTACCACCATGTTCCTTAATTTTTACGACATCGGCAGCGATTTCCTGTCTGATTTCTGCTGAAATCTTTTTTCCATCAATAATTATCATCTTTTTTTTATTTAAGAGAGGTTTGGAATGTAGAGACGTTGCATGCAACGTCTCTACATTCCAAACCTCTCTATAGTTTAACATTATCTTCGCGGCATCCTGCTCATCATTCTTGATAATTGTTGTGCTTTATTTCCTGTAAACATTTTCATCATTTTTCGTGTTTCATCAAATTGATTTATCAACTGATTCACTTCCTGAATAGTTGTGCCGCTTCCCATGGCAATTCTCTTTCGCCTGTTACCATTAAGAACTTCAGGGTGTGTTCTTTCTTCATGAGTCATTGAATTAATAATCGCTTCGATGTTTTTAAAGGCATTATCATCAATTTCAACATTTTTCATAGCTTTTCCCATACCTGGTATCATACCGGCAAGATCTTTGAGATTACCCATTTTTTTAATTTGCTTTATTTGGCTTAAAAAATCATTGAAATCGAATTGATTTTTTGCAATTTTTTTTTGAAGCTTGCGTGCTTCCTCAACATCATATTGCTCCTGAACTTTTTCTACCAGCGATCTGACATCGCCCATGCCGATAATCCGGTCAGCCATGCGTTCCGGATGAAAAACATCAATAGCGTCAAGCTTTTCACCTGTACTTACAAACTTAATAGGCTTATTTACTTCCGCTTTTATTGATAATGCTGCGCCACCACGTGTATCGCCATCAAATTTGGTCAGAACTACTCCATTAAAATCAAGCCTTTCATTAAATGCTTTAGCAGTATTTACAGCGTCCTGTCCGGTCATCGCATCAACGATAAATAATATTTCGTGGGGATTTACGGCTTGTTTAATCGCAGATATTTCGTTCATCATTTGTTCATCAATTGCAAGCCGGCCTGCTGTATCTATAACAACAAGGGTGTAACTGTATTCTTTAGCATATTTAATTCCTGCTTTAACAATTTCTACAGGATTGGAATTTCCCTCTTCCGTATAGACAGGGATTTCAATTTGCTCTCCTAACCTTTTACCGCGTTTACTTTTTAACATAGCGGCTATTTTTGCTGCGAAAGTGGTTTTTCCTGAACCTTGTAAACCGGCTAATAGTATAATTGCAGGATTTGCATGGATGTTGACATCTTGGTACTGCCCACCCATCAATTGAATCAACTCGTCATAAACAATTTTGACGAGCATTTGATCGGGCTTAATTGATTTCAAAACATCCATTCCAAGTGCTTTCTGTTTTACCTGATCGGTAAATGCTTTAGCTATTTTGAAATTAACATCTGCATCAAGCAAAGCCCTTCTTACTTCCTTTAAAGTCTCGGCTATATTAACTTCGGTTATTCTACCTTCGCCTTTTAATATCCGAAATGATTTTTCTATTTTTTCACTTAAATTCTCGAACATATTTAAAATACCTTGGGTTTAAATTTATTATCATTTGTTATTATTGCGCTTTTACCTGTCGCTTTAATAACAAACAATCCTTGTCTGTATGCGTATTTATCCGCCTCTTCACTTTAGTTTCGAAAGCATTTTCCTGTTTCTCAATCTTTTTTTCCCATTTTTTAAATTCTTCTTCATGTTTTTTAATCATTTCCTGAAATTTTTTATCAGTTTCCTGAAACTTTTTATCAGTTTCCTCAAACCTTTTAGCAGTTTCCTGAAATAAATGCCATACTTTTTCGTAAGTTAATGGTTCATTATTTTGATTTTGTTGTTTCATATTATATGAAATTTTAGCCTGGGTTAGTCATATATTTTGATATACTCGTTTTTTCAAACAATTCGTACCCTTCTTTTATATTGTTCCAAAATGAAACAATACCTGCACTGTCAAGTATATCATAATTTTTGTAATATTGATAAATGTCAGCTTCATCAAACCTGCATGGAAAAATGTAAACGTTAACTAAACCGAATTTTGTTTTGTTATGATTTGCCGCAAAATAATAAACAGGTAAAAAAGCTCTGTTTTTAAATGATATACAACCTGCCGTAACACAATTACCATGAATGCAAATTTCGCCGCCGGGGTTTGAATTTTTTGAATATTTTGCTGTTCTTTGAATATCAGCCGGGTTTGGGTAATTGACACAAAGCTTAAAGCTCGAACCATTTCCAACCTGGCCATACCGGTCAATGTTCTCACGATTCAGCTTTAGCCACATAAACCAATAGCTGCTTCCAAATACACCATTAGCTGTATAAAATCCTTCAGGAGTTTTTCCATCCCCTTGTATTAATTTTGGTCCGGGTGAATCATCAACTGCACAAATTCTGATAATTTTAATTAGCTTTAATGAATCGTTTGAAGAATCGCTGCCCCATATTTCAAATTCTCTTTCAAGCTTAAATGCTCTGAATAAAATATATTGCGGCGGGTACGAAATTCCCTGTTCATTAACCCAGCCACGTAAGGTTGAACCGAGCAACTGTTCAATCGCCTTATTAATATATAATGCCGATGTTTCATTTCCAGAAGGTTTGATAAAAATACTGTCGAGGATAATATCTTCTGCATCAAGCACCGCTCTTTTTATTGAATCTTTTGAATTTTCAATTTTTTCAGGGCAATTATCTTTACCAATATTCTTTTTTGTTGAGCCGTTATTGCTTGTAGTGCAAAATAATATTGATATAATAAAAGCAATAGTAATCATTAAAAATAATTTCCTTTTCATATTGCTAAAGATTTTCTGAAAATATCCTTGAAAGCTCACGGATGTTGAGCGTTTCGAGTGTAGCGGGAAATGTATCGAAACATCCGTCTTAACTATTTCAAAGTTACGCGTTCTATAATATTCCCTTACTTATCCCATTCGGTTTTGGTTTTAAATACCCCATTCTCGTAAAGGGCTTCTTTCTTTTTCTCGCCGGTCTCATACCACCATGCGCATTTTCCATGCATCTGGTCATTTATAAAATTACCTTCAAAATTTTTATTACCATTCGGAAAATACATCATGCTTAATCCGTTCTTTTTACCGTCTTTGAAATCGCTCTGCCGTTTTAATTGTCCGTTTTCAAACCACCACTTACAGGTTCCATCCATCATTCCGTTAATATATGTTACTTCTTTGCCAATCTGACCATTTTCAAACCACCATGTCCATTTCCCTTCTTCCTTTCCATCTTTATATTCCCCGACTTTTCCTTTTTGTCCGTTATCATAATAGCTAAAGCATCTCCCTGTATATGTTATTTCCGCCCCCTTGAGGAAAGCCAGTTTATCCCTCACCTCGATTTCATTAAAATCAGCTCCCTGTTCGATAGATTTATCAAGCATATCCTGAAAATAACCGATAAGAAATTTTTTATACTCTTCATTATCAAGCAGATTGTTATCTCTTTTATCTTTAAACGACATTGCAACAATATATTCATTCTCAAGGGGGCAATAGCTGCATGTATATGTAGCCAATGTAAGTGTAACTTTATTTACAGGAAATTTTTTAATATCTATTTTTTTCCATGTATAAATTTCATCCTTTAATTTCGGTTTTCTATGCTCTTCTTTAATAATTTTTACAAAATTTGCTGCCGTTTCAATTTTCCTGATAGCAAATGAGAGCATAAGAATTGTTTTATTTTTAGTTTTTGCCGACCATAAATGTGGCTCAATATTATTATAGCATAATGCAGTAATTTCATCCAGAATGAACAGTGAATCGAGCAGTTCAATAACTACGGGCTGCCGGAAATTTATATTGCTGAGCCTTTCTTTATATTTTTTATATCCGACACACGATACTATTAATGTATCTTTTTGAAATTTTTTTTCAAATTCAAAGATAAAATTTCCAAGACTGTCGGATATTGTACCAATATCACGGTCTTTTATATGCAGACTTGCATAAGAAACCGGCTGATTGTTTCCATGTTGTAAAATTGTACCTTTAAGTACAATGACTTCTTCCTTCTGCCCGAATATATAAACTGTAAAAAGCAGTAATACTGCAATTAGTACAATTCTTTTCATAATGCCTTTCTTTGCAGTTTGCAAATGTAGAAAAAAATAAATTAACAAATCTATCATCACCTTACAGTAAATCAGCGATAATTTTTTTATAAAAAAAATTATCGCTGATTTACTGTATAAAATAATTTGGCAATATCGTTTTTTGTAAATATGTTTGCTTATTATTTTTCTTTAACCATTTAACCATTGTTACTATATAAATATGGACAACTTATGAGGACCTTTTATAAATATATACTGTTTATAATTTTCACTATTTTTTTAAGTCTGTTGCATTCAAAAAAAATGGTGGCACAGCCAACTGATGCAAAAGTTAAAAGTATTTTAATTTATAATTTCACCAAAAACATAATATGGGAGAATGACGAAAATATTGATAAGTTTTTAATAGGGATTTATGGTGATGATGACGAAATAAAAAAAGAACTGAAAATCATAGAAAAAATAAAAAAAACCAAAAGTGCGCCTATTGAAATTATAAATTTCAATAATATTAACGATATTACGAAAACACATGTACTTTTTGTTACATCTGACAAGGGTTTGGAAGTGGAACGCATTTTCAAAAAAATCAGCAAAAACAATACCCTGTTGATTACAGACAGATGTGATATTAAAAATTATGTTATGCTTAATTTTATTTATAACGAAGCTGAAAAAAAAATAAAGTTTGAGATTAATAAGCCTAATATAATGAATGAGGGATTAACGATTTTACCTAGTCTTATACTGCTCGGAGGCACGGAATTGGATGTCGCTGATCTTTTCAAAGACACTGAAAAATCTTTAGATGACGAAAAGGAAAAAGTAAAAATTCAGCAGGATATATTAAATGCCCAGAGCGCACAACTGGAAAAACAAAAGTCAGATATAGAAAAGCAAAATATTGAAATTGCCAATCAGCAAAAGGAGATTGAGCAACAACGTACGGATATTGAAAGGCAAAAACAGGAATATAATAAACTGCTTGAAGATATATCAGTCCAGCAAAAATTATTGGACCAAAAAACCGCTATTTTAGATAATCAGGTAAAACAGATTATACAGCAGGATGAGAGAATGCAGATTCAGGAGAAAAATATTAAAATTCAGGATAGCATTGTTTTGGCGCGTAATAAATTAATGGAAAAGCAAACAAAAGAAATAGCGGAACATCAGGAAAAGATAAAGAAACAGAAAATTACACTTAGCACCCAATCATCAAAAATTGAAACTCAGAAAGGCATTATTTATCTTTCAATCGGTTTTATTTGCGTATTTTTGATTATGATGTTTCTGATATATCGCGGATTCAGGGCAAAGAAAAAAATCAATGCTGTCCTCGAACAAAAGAACATTGCCATTAACAGGCAGAATGAAGAGATAAAAATACAGAGCGATAAACTTAACAAAACGAATATTTTACTTGAAGAAGAAAAACGGCTTGTTGAAAAAACATTAACAGATTTACAAGCGGCACAGACACAACTGGTCAATTCCGAAAAAATGGCATCGCTTGGTCAGTTAACTGCCGGTGTTGCACACGAAATAAATAATCCGGTTAATTATATTTTGGGAGGTATAACATCGCTTGATGCAGATTTTAAGGATATGATTGAAATTATTACTGAGTATGATAAAATCACAACAGAAAATGTTACTGATAAATTGGCAGAAATAGGCACCTTAAAAAAGAAACTTCAATATAACGAGCTTATAGGTGAAATCGGAAAATTGACCGGAAGCATTAAAAAAGGAGCTTTGCAAAGCGCCGGAATCGTAAAAGGTCTAAGGATATTCTCACGTCTCGATGAAGATGTATTGAAATTTACCGATGTACACGAGAATATTGATTCTACATTAGTCATGCTTCATAATAAATACAAGAACTATGTTGAAATTATAAAAGATTACGGGGATATTCCTCAAATCGAGTGTTTTCCAGGTAAGCTTAATCAGGTTTACATGAATATTCTGAACAATGCAATACAAGCTATCAAGGGGAAAGGAAAAATATTTATACTGACGCGTTCGATAGATGAAAATGGAATAAAGGAAGTTCTTATTAAAATACGTGACACAGGGATTGGAATACCTGAAAACATTAAGAACAAGATTTTTGATCCATTTTTTACCACCAAGGATGTCGGAGAAGGCACCGGCTTGGGTTTATCCATTTCGCTGGGCATCATCAAAAACCATCATGGTAAAATAGAAGTTGAGTCAAAACAAGGGGAGGGAACAGAATTTACCATACGATTACCAATAAGAAGAAATAAACAAAATAAATAAAATAGTTATGGAAGCAGAAAAAAAACAAATATTATATGTTGACGATGAACCGGAAAATTTAACAGTTTTTAAATCAACATTCCGTAGGTTTTATGAAATATTTACTGCAAATTCGGCAGCAGAAGGAATAGAATACCTTGCTAAATATCCCAATATTACTGTTATCATCACTGACCAGCGAATGCCTAAGATGACAGGAGTTGAATTTCTTAGGGTGACTTCGGAGAAATATCCGGCGCCAAGCAGAATCATCATGACCGGATACAGCGATATAGAGGTTATTATTGAAGCAATCAATTCGTTTGATATTTTCCGGTATATTACAAAACCATGGAATAAAGATGAATTGAAAATGGCTATTGACAGCGGCATAGATGTATATAACCTTAAAATGGAAAATAAATACCTGGTCCGGAATCTTCAAAAAGCAAACCAGGAATTGAAGGAATATTCTCAAAGCCTGGAGGAAAAAGTCAGGGAAAGAACTAAAGAGCTTGAAAAAACAAACAGGTTAATAATAGATAGCATACAATATGCAAAAAAAATTCAGCGTGCAATATTGCCATCAAAGGAATTGCTGAAAAAATACCTGAGCGATATATTTATTCTATATAAGCCAAGGGATATAGTCAGCGGCGATTTTTACTGGCTTGCCGAAGTTGATAATTATGTTTTTCTGGCAGTGGTTGATTGTACCGGACATGGCGTTCCGGGTGGATTTATGAGCATGATAGGTTATTCATTGCTGAACGAAATAGTGAAAAGTAAAAAGCTCCTTTGCCCTTCGGAAGTCTTGGATGAGTTAAATTTAAAAGTGCTG
>JACQWN010000193.1 GCA_016209245.1 Bacteroidia bacterium | reverse complement strand
CTCCTACCCTATATATCATCAGAAATATGAATTTTCAAAGGGGTTACCCAAAATTCATGAACATGATAATAAACCGCCACAAGGTTTTGGAATCATATATCAGGGACGTCTTGTATGTTTCTATTCTTATGAATGTGATTTAGGTGACGGCTGGGAAGACCGAGAAGTACATAACGACCCTGATGATATAAGAAGAAAAGCCCTAGAAATGGGGGCAAATATTATTAAATATATTTTTGATAATTAGTAACTACTCATCAACACAACGCCACAGATTACACAGATGGAAAAAAATATTATGAAAAAATTCTTATATAAATAGAAATGCTAAGTAGATACAAAAAATATAAAAAATATTTTCCTGTCATATTTCTATATGCTTTTTATTTTTTTTCCTGTGGTCCGGATAAAATTGAAATACGGAATGATTTTAGAAAATTTTATGACAGGAGAGGGTATCAGGGTTCATTTGCACTTCATGACTTAAATAATGACAGGTGGATAATATATGATAAAAAAAAATGTAATAGAAGATATCCCCCTGCATCAACTTTTAAAATTTTTAATACTCTTGTCGGGCTTGAAACAGGTGTGATTCAGGATGAAAATACTTTCTTTGTCTGGGATAGTATTATCCGTCAATATCCATCATGGAATAAAGACCAAACCTTACGAACTGCATTCAGAAATTCTGTTGTCTGGTGTTATCAGGAAATAGCACGACAAGTAGGCCGGGAAAGGATGCAATATTATATTGAAAAATGTAAATACGGCAATAAAAATATAAGTAATGTAATTGACTCATTTTGGTTTGACGGCTCATTACGGATTTCACAGATTGAACAGATTTTTTTTCTGGAAAAACTTTACAAACTTGAGCTTCCATTTTCAAAAAAAAATCAGAAAATCGTAAAAAATCTGTTATTACGGGAACAAACTCCGGAATATAAGCTTAGCTCAAAGACAGGAACTGAAAAAAAATACAATATGGGATTATATATTGGATATATTGAAAGAGAAGAGAATGTTTATTTCTTTACTTCAAATATTTATGGTAATTCAAAGCATAAAACATTTTATTTTGCGAAGATTCGGGTTCCTTTGGAAATTTTGAGGGAATTGGAGTTATTGTAAGTATGGGTGCTTGGTTGCATAGTTGCATGGGGCTTGTTTCTGGTTTCTTGGGACTTGAGACTTGGGACTTTAGGGTTCGATTAGTCGAATTTTGGATGTTAAATGAATTTAACCATACAATATGTCACTGATACCAAAGGATTTCAACAAGCTGTGATTATTTCAAAAAAAGAATGAATAGCTTTTGAAAATGAGTATAGAAAAATAAAAAAAACTAGAAATTTTATTAGGTATTGAGAAAGCACTCGAAGAAGTAAGATTAATTCAATCCGGTAAAAAGAAGAAAAAATCATTAAATGAGTTTTTGAATGAAATATAATATTATTATTGCTGACGTAATATGTTAATTATTAACATTGTAGACCGGCTGAGTAGTTACATTAATTTTACAGAATAGAGATATAGTGGAACACCTAAAAGTTTCTAACACTGTGCAAACCGCCATTAAAAAGGCGTTTGCACTTGTCCGTTATAACTTTGTAATATAAAAGTGGAGATCAGAAACCACTATAAAAACGGGGCGATACCGAAAAGCCAAATGAGTAGGAAAATTTAAAATATAAATATTATGAAAAAAATTATTTTCCATTTATTCTGTTTGAGCATTCTGTGTTTTTTTCTGAATGCCAATGCGCAACAAACATTCACCACTTATCAGGCGGCTAACCTGGTAATTGGCCAATCGGATTTTACCGGAAGCTCAGGTTCTTGTACACAGGCAAGCACCAATGGGCCCTCTTATTGTGCCATTAGTTCAATGGGAATGCTCGCAGTAGCTAATCAAACCGGATACCGCACCCAACTTTGGACCAGCACAATAACAAGCAATGGGCAACTACCGGATTTTGTACTGGGTGAAAATAGTTTTACTGATTGCAGTGGTGGAGTTACTCAAAGTTTAACTAGCTATAATAATGGTGTCGCTTTTTCTCCCGATGGTAATAAAATAATAGTAGCAGATTATAATAATAGAGTTTTAATCTGGAACAGCATACCAACATCCAATGGTCAGCCAGCAGATGTTGTTTTGGGGCAAATTGATTTCACATCCTCCACATCCGGAACCGCTGCTGATAAATTTAATACACCTCAAGGAATTTATGTTTCATCTGGAGGCAAGCTTATAGTGTCCGACCGTTTTAATAACAGGGTTTTGATTTGGAATTCAATACCTACTACAAATGGCACACCTGCAGATGTGGTTGTCGGTCAACCCGATTTTATAACATCATCCTCAGGAAATGCTGCTAATCAAATGAATCAACCTTGGGGAGTATGGGTATCTCCGGATGGTAAACTGTTAGTTGCTGACGAACAAAATCATCGTGTTTTAATTTTTAATACTATTCCTACTTCCAATAACGCTAATGCTGATGTGGTAATCGGACAAACGGGTTTTGGTGTAAGCACCAGTGGATTATCCCAAACGGAATTAAGTATCCCTGTAGGCGTAACCGTATCACCGGATGGTAAATTAGCAATAGGGGAATTTGGAAATAACAGAGTGTTGTTTTATAATTCCATTCCGGTCTCTAACGGAGCAGCAGCTGATGTTGTGTTAGGGCAACCGGATTTTACAACCAATACACAATTTTATCCAGGCGGCGCTCCATCCAACCAAAATATGAACAGGCCTTACAATGTAAGTTTTGATTTGTACGGAAGATTATTTGTGGCTGGAAGAGATATGAATCGGGTAATGATATTTGGAACTCTGCCAAGCCAGCAAGCGGAACTTCAAATACAAATCAGTGTGGGGAGCGCCACCTTTTGTCCGGGTGATTCTACAACAATTACTGTTACAATTACCAACAATGGTCCTGATACGGCTACCGGAATTGTTGCTACAGCCAGTTTGCCTGCTTCATTTACTTATAATTCATCCACGACTTCTGCAGGAACTTATAATTCATCTTCGGGCTACTGGAATATTGCATCCCTGGCATCAGGAGCAACAGCAACATTAACTATTGATGGGATCTCTAATACTGCCGGAATCTATTCCGCTTACGCCAATATTATTCAATCCAATCAATTGGATAACGATCTTAGTAATAATGGAACAAGTATTGATTACGATGTTAACTGTCCCTGTACAGGAACTCCCACTGCCGGCGCTGCTGTTTCAACAGCCAACCCTGTTTGCAATGGAGTAAGGCGCTACCGACGCTATATTAACAACGTCGCAAACAGTTTCTACTTATTATCGTTGTATTGTTACCTGCTCTAACAGCGGATTATCTTCTAATTCAACTTCTTTAAATGTTACAATGAATCCATTCACTAACTGTTATTGTATTCCTACTGTATCTCCTGATGCGTGTGGTTATATGTGGATTACCAATGTATCAACAAGCGGTGGAGTAACTAATTTTAATAACAGTTCCGCTTGTGCCGCTTCTTCTTATACTGACTTCAGTGATACTGTCATTGCATCAAATTTGCAACTTGCCGCTACTACTATGTCTTTCACTTCCACCGGTTATGCATTGTCATTTTCTGTCTGGATTGATTATAATGATAACGGTGTTTTTGAAACTTCGGAACGGGTTATTGCATACGATAATTCAGAACAAGCACTAACATTTACAGATAACTTTACGGTTCCAATTTCTGTTGCACCTGGAACACACAAAATGCGTGTACGAGGAGATTGGTATGGTTACGGAGCTCCTACCGATCCTTGCAATCCATTGGCTGCTGGTGAAACAGAAGATTATGCTTTTACAGTAATTGCCGCCATACCTTGTACAGGAACGCCAAACCCCGGCAATACACTTTCTACTGTAAGTTCGGCTTGTTCAGGTATTAATTTTACTTTGAGCTTACAAAACAATGTTGCTGCAATAGGAATAACGTATCAATGGCAATCGTCTCCAGATAATAGTACATGGACAAATATTTCAGGCGCTACCGACGCTATATTAACAACG
>JACQWN010000192.1:1320-11824 GCA_016209245.1 Bacteroidia bacterium | reverse complement strand
ATCAAGGA
The DNA here is from genome assembly GCA_016209245.1 of Bacteroidia bacterium. Classification (GTDB taxonomy): domain Bacteria; phylum Bacteroidota; class Bacteroidia; order Bacteroidales; family BM523; genus JACQWN01. The sequence continues at coordinate 11,816 of JACQWN010000192.1, read as the reverse complement.
TTTTGACATTACAGACAGACACTAAATAGTAACGGTTAAATTATCATTTTTTCAGCAGAAATAACAAGAATTCCTTGCGCTCCCGCATCTTTAAGCTTGTTAATTTTTTCCCAAAAATCTGTTTCGGGTATCACCGAGTGTAATGCAACCCATCCTTCCTCGGCAAGCGGAACAACAGTAGGACTTTTAAGGCCGGGCAATAATTCAATTATCTTTGAAATATTTTCTTTTTCGATATTTAATACTACATATTTATTTTGTTCAGCTTTCATCACAGATGAAATTCTAAACAGCAACTGACTGATAATATCATCATTTTCTTTTCCCGGCAGGCAGATTAACACTGCTTCCGATTGCAGTACGGTATAAAACGGCTTTAAGCCATTACTTTTTAATGTTCCCCCTGTTGAAACCAGATCAAAAATTGCATCGCTTAAACCAAGATTCGGAGAGATTTCAGCCGAACCGCAAATTTTTATAACTTCTGCCTTAATATTTTCTTTTTTTAGAAATTTCGCTAATATATTCGGGTAGCTCGTTGCAATTTTTTTCCCGTTCAAATTTGAAATTTCTTTGCAGGCGGAATTATTAGGCACGGCTATTGTTAAAGAGCAATGACCAAAATTTAACCGTTTCAGAACAGTTACATCCGCTTCTTTTTCAAGAACTAAATTTTCTCCGCAAATACCCAGTTGAGCTATTCCATTACCGACATAATTAGGAATATCATCGTCTCTTAACATGAGCAGCTCTAAAGGGAAATTTGTACAATTAACGGTTAATGTTTCTTTATACAATTCAAAACTTAAACCGCACTTTTTCAGGAGTTCAACTGTTTTATCGGTCAAACGTCCTGTTTTTTGAATTGCAATTTTTAATTTATTAATATCCATATTTTTAACTTTAAAATTGTCAGACACTTTTAGCCTGCATTATTCATAAATTTAGATATAAATATTATGACTAACCCTTTAAAATTCATGAATTATTCAGGTAACAAAATTAATAAATATAAAGTGTCTAATAGCTATTTTAAACATTCAATATTTCTGTTTGTAATTTAATAGAATCTTCATGAATATGATGATAAATTGCCTGAACAAATTCTTTTTTCAAGTTCATTTTTTCACCTAAATCAATTCTTGTTTTCATAATTTCATCCCAGCGGTTGAGCTGTAAAATTGTGATACCTTTTTCTTTTTTGAATTCTGCAATTTTTTCAACATAATTTTTACGGGCAGAAAATAGCCGTATTAATTCCTTATCAACAACATCTATCTTTTTACGGAGATCTTTAAGATAATTTCCATTTTTCCCATTTTTAAATTCAGGATTTCTTAATATAAGCTTTTTTATTAAATAATTCAGCTCATCGGGAGTAATTTGCTGTTGAGCGTCGCTTAAAGCGCTCTCGGGCTGATAATGAACTTCAACCATAATACCATTCATTTCGAGGTCGAATGCTTGTTGTGCAAGAGCCGGAATCAACTCTCTTTTGCCTCCGATATGACTTGGATCGCATATTACAGGGAGTTCGGGGATTCTGCGTTTAAGTTCTATAGGAAGCTCCCAATCGGGCTCATTGCGGTATATTGTTTTGCTATATGAAGAAAATCCGCGATGTATAGCTATAAGTTTGGTTATCCCTGCCTGATTTAACCGTTCTAATGCTCCAATCCATAGGTCAAGGCCGGGATTAACAGGATTTTTTACCATCACAGGAATATCGCTCCCTTTTAAAGTATCTGCTATTTCCTGCACAGAAAAAGGATTTACCGTTGTTCTGGCACCAAGCCAAAGAATATCAATGCCATGCTTTAAGGCAGTTTCACAATGTTGTGCATTTGCTACTTCAACTGCAAGCAGTAAACCGGTTTCACTTTTTACTTTTTTTAGCCATTTTAAACCTAAAGCGCCAACACCTTCAAATGAATTTGGTCGTGTTCTCGGCTTCCATATCCCAGCCCTGAATATGCTTACCATCTCATTTTGTGCAATTAATCTGGCAGTTGTAAGAACCTGTTCTTCGCTCTCAACACTGCACGGACCTGCTATTATCACAGGATGCTCTGTTTTAAGCCCCCATTCAGCTATCGGGTCAATATTTAATTCGATTTCCATAATTAAAAGTATTTAGCATTCTTTGATAAATTTATTAACAACCAACCCAACAGGAGCTTCGCAACCTATCGGATGGTTGACATTAACACATTAACACTTTAACACTTTAACACTATTTAACCTTTTCAATGCCTCTTTAAAAACTTCAACCGGCGAACAAAGCGAAATTCTTGCATAACGAACCCCATTAGCACCAAATATAAAACCCGGCGTAATAAATATTTTTGCCTTATACAATATCTCATCCAGAAATTTTTCAACATCAATAACCGCATGATTCGCTTTAGCCCAAACAAACAGGCCTGCCTGATTCATATTATATGAAAAGTCCAATAAATCAAATATTTCATAAACATACTTCCTGCGTTCAATATAAATTTTGTTTCTGTTGAAATGCCATGCATCGGAATTATTAAACGCTTCAATCACTCCATGTTGAACAGGTAAAAACATTCCTGAATCAACATTGCTTTTAACTTGCAGAATTGCATCAATATATTCCTTTTTGCCTAATGCCATTCCTACCCGCCATCCTGCCATATTGAACGTTTTGCTCATCGAATTCAGCTCAATGCATACATCCATTGCCCCTCTTTGTGCTAAAATGCTTAATGGCTCGGAATTTAATACCATGCTGTATGGATTATCATGAATTAATAATATTCTGTTTTTATAGCAAAAATCAATCAAGCGGCGGAATAACAGCAAATTTCCCGTAGCACCTGTCGGCATATTCGGATAATTAACCCACATTAGCTTAATCTTTTTTCCGCTATAATTATTTAATTCGTCAAAATCAGGATACCACCCATTATCTTCTTTAAGATTATAATAATAAATCCTTGCTTCTAATAAATTAGAAACGGAACTATAGGCAAGGTATCCCGGATTCGGCACCAGCACACCATCTCTTTTGTTTAAAAAAGCCATTGCGGCATAAAACAGGCCTTCCTTTGAACCTAATAAAGGCAATATCTCTGTATCGGGATTCAGCTCTACATCATAGAGCTTTGAATACCATTTTGCAATCGCTTCTCTTAATTGTTTAATACATCTGTATGGCTGATATCCATGATTACCGCTGCAACGAACCGCCTTAACACATGCCTTTATCGTTTCTGCAGAAGGAGGTAAATCGGGGTTGCCAATGCCAAGATTAATGACCCGTTCGCCTTTATTTTGCAAATCGGATATTTCTGCAAGTTTTTTTGAGAAATAATACTCATTTGTATTGCTTAACCTATTTGCAGGTGAAATTACCATAAATTTTTATTCCCTCTTTTATATTCGCCAAACAACGTCAGCCCGATGGCTTTATTAATAATTTCAATTTTCGCTTCTTTATAGCTATCATAATTGTCCCACTCCAAATCAACATGAAATGAATATTCATACGGTTTTCCTAAAATAGGGACTGATTGTAATTTAGTCATATTCAGATTATATTTTTTAAATATTTCGAGCATACCCAATAAGCTGCCCGGTTTATGCTCCAGTTGAAACTGAATTGATGCTTTATCGGGGTTTGGCGGTGATTCTGTATCTCTGCCGGCAATTATCAGAAAACGGGTGTAGTTTCTTTTATGAGTTTCAATATTACGTGCAATTATTTCAAGCCCGTATATTTCTGCTGCAAGGTCGCTTGCTATTGCGGCATATCCATATAAATTTTTTTCTGATATTTCTCTTGCACTTTCAGCAGTATCGTCAACATTAAGAATTTTAATGTCAGGATATTTATATAAAAACTCGCTGCATTGCAAAATTGCCATCGGATGCGATTGAATATATTTTATATCTTCGATTTTTTGCCCCGGCAGCGCCATTAAATGATGCTCGATACGTAAATATTGCTCTCCGGTTATTTTGAATTTATAATCTTCAAGTACGGTATAATTTGTCAAAATACTGCCTACAATAGTATTTTCAATAGCCATTAAGCAATAATCGGCTTTTCCATGCTTCAGCACTTCACATAAAATCTGGAATGTTTTACATTCAACAATTTCAATACCTGTGCTGCGATGTGTTGAGCCTGTCGAAACAAGCGAAGCGCTGTACTGCGATGCATTGAGCTTGTCGAAATGAGCTTGCCGAAGTATCGAAGCATTATTATTTTCATAATATTTACAGGCGGCAATCTCATGAAAAGCGCCTCTGGCACCTTGTATTCCTATTTTTATTATTTTCATATTCCTATTTTTAAATAAAAAACCCCGACGTTGCCGGGGTTTGATAGTTTATTTGTTCTGAAAAATATAAATAAATTTCTTTCACCCCGTTTAAGTTGCCGGATGATGAATGTAAAAGTAAAATTTATTTATATTTTTCATTCTCTGATTTTATAGTGGTTGCAAATATATAAAATTTTCGTTCTGCAAATATAAAATGTTTTATAGATATATGCAACATTAATTTTGTTCTGATTTATAAATCAGAACGTCTTTTTGGTAGTATTAGTGACGGGGTGACTTGGAGGCATTGTGCCACTAACTACCCCTTGACCGCCAGTCACCCCGTCACTAACACAACCTGTCGGGTTTAGAAAAAAATTTAACTTTTTTTCAGCATTTTGAAAAATACAGAAAATATGTAATTTTGTAATTTTATATATTTTATACTGTGAAATGAATAAATTTCCTCACTATTTTAATACTGCTGTATGGAACAAACGGAATGTACAGACGCCCAAATTGGGCGTCTATCATACCAAATTAATCGGAATAAAATACCGAAATTTACCCCTTTTATATGTATAGCGTTCCAATATCATTAATTTAATAAATAATAAACTTTGACAGAGATACAAAATATACCGGGTATAAAAAATAAAAAAAAGAGAAAGCTTATTTTGTCATATACCGGATCATTCGATAGCTTGACCAGAATTAAGCTCGGACAGATTATTACGGAAAAAACACGGGACAATCCTAATTCCGGGCGAAAAGTATTTAAAATATTTATGGAACTGGCGCTGAATATATATTATTATTCCGGCGACAGGTTCAATAACGACAATGACAGCGGTTCATCAGGAACAGGAACGATTCATATCTATGAAGAAAGCGAGTCTTATGTAATTATGACTGAAAATAAAATTAATGCTGAAAATATTGCTCATGTTACGGAAAAAATAGCAAAGATTAATTCCCTTGACAGGAATGGACTCCGAGAACTTAAAAGAGATATGACACGACTGCCTAGAAATACATACGGGGGATCAAATATCGGCCTTATTTATGTTGCACTTATTTCGGCTCATCCGATTGAGCATAAAGTAATTAAAATTAAAAAAAATTATTATAGCTTTAATATTATTGTTAAAATTAAAAAATAATTGAGTCTATGGAAAATTATAATATAAAAGCCATAAAAGAATTTTATTATAAACCGGAAATAATTCTTGATGCTGAAACCGGAAAATGTTCAATTACAGGCGATTCTTACCTGGAAGATCCTTTAAAGTTTTATCTTCCGGTAATTGAATGGCTCAAAAAGTATATTGCAGAAATCAAGCGTCCGATAGAATTTAATTTCAAGGTGGAATATTTTAATACAAGCTCGTTCAGAAGCTTTATTGATATAATTACAATACTAAAAGAATACAAAGATAACGGAGGTGCTGTCATTATTAACTGGTATGTGGAAGAAGATGATGAAGATTTAAAGGAAGATATCGAAGATTTTGTTCTCCGAACTAATATGGAGATTAATCAGGTGATAATAAAGCCGGAGTGATAATGCTGCAGGAATTTTTATACTAGTTTTTCACCATCTTCTTGGTTTCCTCTATTTTTCCATCAATTACAATACTGTAGATATACATTCCGTTCATAAGCTTTTCCGCCTTTACTTTCAACTGTCCGTAACCGCTCTCATTAATATCAACCGTTTTTATTATTTTACCTGTATTATCTGAAAAAATAATCTGTGCAAAGACTAGGAATAAAAGCATTATAGTTTAAACCTTTATAATGTAAGGTATCATGTATTAAATTACCTGAAGAATCGTATTCTGCAGGATATCAATATTCTTTTGTTGAATTATTGCCGTAAAATTAAATATTTTTATCTTTGCAGGTATGATTATTTTAAAGATAATGTTTCGAAAATTATTATTTCCTGTCGCTTTTTTACTTTTTTTTTCGATTACTGTTGTATCTCAAGATGTTATAAATGAATCGAACCGGGAAATATATAAAGAAGCGTTAAAACTGGTTGAAAACAAGGTTTACCTTTTTCTGGGAAATCTTTATCATCTTGATTATAAATTTGACAAGGCAATAAACAATTATGACATTTTCATTAGAAAAGAAGGCAGAATGGCGCCTGAATATAAATATGCCCAGCGTATGATAGAAATATGTAATAATGCCAAACAATATGTACCAGACTCTGTTGAATTCAAAATTTTAAATTTAGGCAGGCCTATAAATACGATACATTCAGAATATTCCCCGATGGTTTCGACCGATGAATCCATTTTATATTTTACCAGAAAGAAGAATCCCGATATACCTGATGCCGGATTTATTAACGATACCCTCGAACATATTTATGTTACTTATTATAAATCAATGGAATGGACCGAACCTAATGAAATTCTGTCAGACTTTTCCGCCAAAAGCAGTATTTCGCTTGCAGGATTATCGCCCGACGGGGAACAGTTGTTTGTAAATATTGGCGGCGATATTTTCATCTGCAAAGTGTCGGAAGGAAAATATACTCAACCTGTGACCATAGGACAACCCATCAATTCTGAATATAAGGAGGGGAACGCAAATATAACAGCCGACGGCAATATCTTGTATTTTTCGAGCAACAGTCCAGGCGGGTTTGGAGGAATGGATATTTATAAATCGGAATTAGGCGAAGACAGAAAGTGGAGTAAGCCGGAAAATCTAGGTCCTGCAATTAACACTATTTATGATGAAGATGCTCCTTTTATACATCCTGATAAGAAATCACTTTTTTTCAGCTCAAAAGGACATGCTACTATTGGATGCTTTGATATTTTCCAGTCCTACTTGACAGACGACTCATGGACACAGCCTTTAAACATGGGCTACCCTGTCAATACTGTAAAGGACGATATGCATATTATTTTATCGGCCGAGGGAAAAAAGGGTTATTTTTCATCTGATAAACAAAACAAATACTATTGTCATGATATTTACAAAATTGATTTAAGAAAATCAATAAAATTGACAATGCTGAAAGGAAAAATCACAGCAGGCGAACCTGCAAAACCCATAAAAGCGACAATCAAGGTTATTGATAAAGAAACCGGGCTAAGGGTGAAATATGTTTACGATCCTAACCCGATGACCGGTAGATACCTATTGATTTTCCCGCCCGGTAAAAATTATGATATGATTTTTGAAGCGGAAGGATTTCTACCTCATCTTGTTAACGTATATGTTCCGGAACAGGAGAAATTTTACGAATTATACCAGGAAATACATCTTGATGCAGTCTCAGCCAAAAATGAAAAAATCGGTGAAAAAATTACTGTTACAAATACTTTTCAGGATTTGAGCATGCTGGTATCGAACCCTTATGAAACAACACCGAATCCAAAATATAATGAACTCATTAAAATGATTGACGATATTGTCAGCGCAACAGATTCTATCGTGGAAGCTGAACCGGAAAATACTAATTTTGATTTTATAGCAGACACTACTAAGTTCAATTTAGATACCAAATCCGATAGAGATTTTTCTGCATTATTCAAAATGGTTGATGAAGTTATTAATGTTACTGAAATGCCATTATTGGCTCAATTTGATGAAAATTCCGGAACTGCTGAAAAAATATCACAAATATATTTTTATAGTAAGGATAAAGAATATAATAATTTGCAACCTGTGATAGTAGGAAATGATACAATATATACAACACCTGCAATAACTGTTTCCAGTCCCGATCCGTTTGATGGATACAAACCGGGCGAGATATCTGAAAAAGATACGGTGACAATTGATTTTGGGAAAATAAAGGAAAATTATAAAAAAGTGATATTTTCTTATGATGTCGAATTTCTTTCAAAAAAAACAATCGTAAGGGAGAAATATAAAAAGGAGCTTATAGATTTAGCCGCTCTGGCCCGGGAAGATAATAAGCTCGGTTTTAACATAATCGGATTTTGCGATAATGGAGAAGAAACTAAAGGCGATAATTCCGCCTGTATATCACTGGGAAACGACAGGGTTGAAGCGGTCAGGCAAGTACTTATGAAAATGGGGGTTCCTCCGGAAAGAATTGTATCGCAAAAATGGAATGGGGTTCCTAACTCAAAAAAGGAAAAAAATTATTGCGCCCAGCTTCGGTTTTTCGAAATTGTTGACAAACCCCTTTTTAATCTGACTACTTTCGAAATAATTGATTTTGACGAGGAAGAGCTCGAAGTCGAAGACATTGAACTGGGACAGGAAGTGCGGTTAAACAACATTTTCTTCGAATACGCTTCGGCAGCTCTGACTCCTGAATCTACTACCGAATTATTGAATGTTGTAAAATTTTTGAACAATAATCCCAGGATTCGCATCGAAATTGCCGGACATACGGATAATATCGGTCAACCGGAACATAATATAATACTTTCAAAGGCAAGAGCACAGGCAGTATTTGACTTTTTAATAAACAAGAATATTGACGGCAAACGTCTCATCGTCAATGGATATGGCGACACCAAGTCCATAGCCGACAATAATTTTGATGCCGGAAGAGCGCTTAACCGAAGAGTGGTTTTTATGATACTTGAAAAATGAAAAACACCTGAAATTAATATTGATAAACAAATTTTAATAATTAGTCAATAAAAATAATCAATTCGTCAAAATTTCACAAAAAAGTGTCACTTTTAGAAACAAAAATACGTATAATGTATGTTATCAAATTTTTTCGTAAATTTGGAACTATATAATTTATGATTTTTTTACTATTCACCACTATGGTTAATTTTTATTATCCCACCGAATTACGAATTTTTTACGAACCTACGAAGTACGAATGTGGCGCCACTGGCGCCATTCGTAATTCGTAAGTTTGTATCTTTTTTCGTACTTCGGTGGGGTGAATAGTAACAAAATTTTAATACTATATTGGAGGAAAAATATGAAACTATCTGATTTTATAATTATAGCGCTGTTATTTACATTTTCGACATGCGTATTTGCGCAGCAAAAAATGGATGGTAAGCTTGGTGAATCGGTAAAAGCAACCAATTCGGTCATTGTACCTGATTCATCGCAAATTCTTGCCAACCCTTCCGATACTCTTTGGGACACCTTTGAGTTCATCCAGGATAATGAGAAAGTCCAGGAAGTTTATTCTACTGAAATCATTCCAATGCTGGAGCAGCAAAGAGATGAAACTGATGTAAAATACATTAGAATTAGCGACAATACTGTTGTTAAAATACTACCAAAATCAATAATAAATTCCGAAGAGTTCAGAAATAAAAGAAAAAAATTACAAACAAAATAATCTGATAAAATATGAATATTGTGAAATTATTATTCATAGGATTTTTGATATTAATGTCGTTGTATGGTTTCACACAACCTTCTAACGATATTTGTTCCGACGCCACCATTTCTCCTCAAGATGGCTCTTGTATTAACGGTACAACGGTCGGTGCAAATGATAACTGGGTAGGTATAGTAGGCTGCCAATCAGGGAACAACCCCGAAGTTTGGTATACAGTTACTTCAACCGGAACTCATGGCGTATGGATTATTACAAGTGGTACAATGACCGGAAATATTGAGTTTATTCTTGTTTACGGAACGAGCTGTGCTGCTTCTTTGTACCTTGTAAATTCCACATGCGGGGCATCACCTGCCTCTATAACTATTGGATCTTTAGTTCCCGGTACGACATATTGGTTCACAATTTCATCATCTACTGGTTCAGAGGGTACTTTTACAACATGCCTAACCACATCCACGCCACCGCCTTTACCCGGGCAAGACTGTAGCACTGCCGCAATCTTATGTAATGACAATACGTTTTCTCAGGCAACCTCAGATGCCGGCTTTGCTACGCAGGAGGTTACTACATCCAACTCTTGCTGGGGATCAGGCGGTGAACGACAATCAAAATGGTTTAATTTTACTATTGGTGCTTCCGGAACATTGGAATTTATGATTGATCCTGTAAATTATACTGCTCCTCAAACTGGTGACGATTATGATTTTTCATTATGGAATGGATGTCCCGGTGCAACTACTACTGAATTGGCTTGTAATTGGAGCGGTTGTTTAGGAGCAACCGGTGTAGCTACAGATCCCTTAGCTAGTTTTGGTTCAGAAGGGAATACAGACTGGCAAAATACTAATCCACCTGGACCAGGCAAATGTGTTCATGGT
>JACQWN010000192.1:0-1258 GCA_016209245.1 Bacteroidia bacterium | reverse complement strand
ACCAGGCACATGTGTTCCTGGTGCTTCTGGTCCTTGGCAATGGGAGGAAACAATTAATGTTACTGCGGGACAAACCTATTCTCTTTTAGTAGATAATTATACAACATCTAATAGCGGATTTTCATTAGTATGGGGAGGAACAGCCGTTATTGGCCCTGATGCAAATTTTACTATAACCCAAACAGGATGTTATTCCTATAATTTTACTAAAAATTTTGCTATTGATCCTTCGACAAACTCTACATATTTCTGGAGTTTTGGAGATGGAGGCACTTCTACTTCTCAAAATCCTTCATATACTTATTCATCAGGTGGAACATATATTATTTCACTTCAGGTTACCGATTTACTTGGCTGTAGTTCTACAACAAGCCAAACTGTGGTTATTGGAATTTGGGTACCAACGATTACACCCGATGGACCTACTACATTTTGTGATGGAGGTTCCGTCACCCTTACATCAAGTGCAGCAAGTTCCTATTTATGGAATACAAGCGCCACTACACAGGCAATTACCGTTAATACATCAGGTACTTATTCTGTAACTGCGACCGATGCCCTGGGATGCACCGGAACTAATTCACAGGCTGTAACCGCTGATGCCGCAATAAATTTAAGTACAATAAAAACAGATGTTGCCTGTTTTGGAAACTCAACAGGAGCCGTTGATTTAACTGTAAGCGGTGGAACGTCTCCATTCACATATTTATGGACAGGGGGTTCAACCACTGAAGATATATCAGGAGTCGCATCCGGTACTTACTCTGTTACTGTAACCGATGCCTTATCATGTACTTCTACAACATCGGTAACTCTCACTCAACCAGCGTCAGCACTAACAGCAAGCATTACAGGTACCAATGTTGACTGCTTCGGAGCTTCGACAGGCTCAGCTACCGTTACAGCATCTGGTGGAACCACGCCATATACTTACGATTGGTCGCCAAATGGTTTTACAGGCGATGGAACTATTACCTATTCCGCTTTAACTGACGGCATTTATACCGTTACCGTGACCGATGCGAACCTGTGTACTACTTCAGTTTCGGCTACGATTACCGAACCAGCTGCTGCTTTGTCGGTGGCTTTAGATGTTATTACCAATGTAGCTTGTTTTGGCGAATCTACCGGTGGAGTTTCGGTTTCTATCAGCGGAGGCACGGCTCCTTATACATTCGACTGGAGCAATGATGGTCCCGAAGCGCCAGATAATGATGCAGAGGATTTAGCGGGTGTAGCTGCGGGTTCATATACATTG
>JACQWN010000011.1 GCA_016209245.1 Bacteroidia bacterium | reverse complement strand
TTTTGAAGATAAAGCCATGGTTCATATTGCATAACGGAAAAATCTGGTAATTCTGAAAAATGGTTGTTCTGTAAATATAATTCAATTTGTGTATAATTTAATAAGGAAACGGGTATTTCACCCGACAAATTATTATTATTAAAATAGAAAATTGGATAAGGATAAATATAATTTACATCACCCAAATTTTGAGGAATTTCACCTGTCAAATTATTATATTCAAGATGGAGCTCTCTTATATTTGGCAGATTGGATATTGTGGCCGGTATGCTTTTTGAAAAATTATTATGATCTAGCAATAAGTTATAAATATTTGTTAAATTTCCTATATATTCCGGTATGGGACCAGAAAGTTGATTATAGGATAAGACAAGTATGCGTAAATTGACTGATAAATTACATAGTTCTGCAGGAATTGTACCTGTAAGTTGATTATGTTGCAAGGTTAATGATTCTAAATTTATTAAATTACCGAAAGTCGACGGTATTTCGCCTGTCAACTGATTTTCGAACAATTGTAAATAAGTGAGATTAACCAAATTTCCCATTGTTGACGGAATTGAACCAGTCAACTGATTCATGTGCAAATATATCCTTTCAAGGCTAATGCAATAACCTATTGAGTCAGGAATTGACGTAAGCTGGTTCTGCTCAAGATATAAATTTTCCAGGTTCACCAAATTGCCGATAGACTCCGGAATCAGACCTTCCAGATAGTTACCCGACAAATCCAGATAATAAAGCTCCGACAGGTTGCCGATGGAGGGGGGAATGTAACCTTGGAGAATATTTTCACCTAAAGTAAGATAAATAACACGGTTGTTGCTGATTATCACACCATACCATTCATCTACAGGTAATAATAACCAATCATTATTATCATACCAATTCTCTCCATTTGCAGAATAGTACAAATCTACTAATGCTAAGGAGTCCTGAATAGCGATAGGCTGACAGAAAACTGATGGTAGATATATCAGGGTAAATAATATGGGGAAAAATATTTTTTTCATTGCTTAAAAAACAAAAGAATAGTATCCATTATTGACATTATGTCAACAATGGATACTATTCTTTTCTCATTTTATTGAATTACAATCTTTGTATTGAAATTGATATAATTGTTCCGGAGGGTGATATAATAAATTCCGGGAACAATATTTTCGATATCAAGCGTATATATCCCGGACTTTTGTAGCAACAGGTTCTTTTTGATGATTGTTCGGCCGGTGATATCAATAAACTCAATTTTGCTATCTGTGTCACCGGTAAAGCTATAATCAATATTTACCTCTGTTTTTGCAGGATTCGGGTATATTTTTACATAACCATTGCTATACATCCTGGAAATAATACCTTCATCAGGCAATTGTTGCGTATTCTCCTGTTGCGTTTGGAGAACTTTAAATTCCCCGGTATTTCCCTCGTCGCTGAGTCGTGCAACGTACATATCCCAGTAAAGATCAGGGATGCCCGAAAGAGAAGTAAGCACATCGTTAGAGAGAATGGTTTGTACAGTAAACGTACCTGTAATATAAAGATGATTGCCTGCATTGTCAAAAGCTATGGCATGCGAACGTTCGTCAAAAGCCGAGGAGGAAGTCAGCGCTGACGACCAGTTGGAAACAATAGGTACAGCAAGTGGATCAAGCCGATTAACAAAGATGTCTCTAACACCATCATTAATATAAGTCGATGCCGCAGTTCCTTGGAAGAACCCCGTGATAAATAGGTTTCCGTTGTTGTCAAAAACCAGGTCAGTGGCTTCGTCGTTAATGGTGGGGGAGGCGGTGCCGTTGGTGGCGCCATTATAAGAACTAATTTCATATAAATTATTCGGATTAACTCTGTATATCCGGATATTGCTTACTGCACCGGATTCATACCCGGCAGCATATAGGTCGCCGTTGAATGTGATGATTTCGTTGCCTTCGCCTTCGCTGTAGGTCATACCATCAGCAAGCGAAATAGCAGGAATGGTATTGTATTGTCTGATATAAAACCTGCCTCCATTATTATCATTTCCGCCCTCCGGGGCTGCATTCTCGAAGCCCGTAACATATAAAAAGTTATTCAGGAAAACGATGGCGTTGCCGAAGTCTTTAAGTGCAGTTCCGTCGGTTATATTATCAAGCAAAGCGCCGGCGGGGCTGTATTTCAGGATAATTATGTCGCTGTTCGCTAAATCTGCCGAACCTGTATGTCCAACTATATATATATTATTGTTATTATCGAATGTAAGGTCCTCGCCTTCCGCTGCTTATCTGCTTTGTCCAAAGAACATTTCCGCAGTTGTCGTATTTTATTACAAATACGTCCAACAGGTTAACGGTATAGTTTAAAGCGCCGAATGTAATTGAAGGCGAACTTACTTCTGCTATTACATACACATTTCCAAGCGCATCGGTAATCATATCAATGCCGAAGTTTTTGAGGGTCTGGTCACCAGGGTGCGAAGGCCAGAAGTCGGGCGGGTTGGCAACGGTTACATCATCCTCACCGGTGCAACTATTAGCATCGGTAACGGTAACCGAATAAGTACCACCGCATAAACCGGTTGCTGTTTGCGTTACCTGGTTGCCGGTATTTTCATCCCAAAGATAATAAAATGGAGCGGTACCGTTCACTATACCGGTAACCGATGCCGTGCCGTTGCATGCACCGCATGAATAGTTATTATCTAATGATATAGTCAATATCATATGAGCAGAAACCGTTACAGTAACATAATCCACACCGGTACAGCCGTTTGCATCGGTTACCGTTACCGTATAAATACCTGCATTAACAATGTTGGCATTACTAATGCTCGGATTTTGCAATGTACTGGAAAATCCATTAGGTCCTGTCCATGAATAAAATATACCTCCTGATGATGTAAGCTCAATAGTGTTATTTTCACAAATAGGGCTGTTGCTATTTGCTGAAGCAGTTGTTAGTGAAGGATTAACAGTAATTTCATCAGATAGAACACATTCAGGCGGAGCGTCATAAGTAACTGTCAATGGATTTTGCGGAAAAGTTCTTGACAACTGATATGTTGTTGTTTGCTCCGGTGTAACTATTGCCTGTGGAGAAAATCCGGGAACTATTTCAATGATATCGACTACATCTCCGCTTAATATAGTCCAATCATATCCTATTCCTGCTACAGTACAATATTGAGCTCCAATTGTAGCATCACCACCACAATTAATATTTATAATATCAGGGCCTAAATCAAAATTATCTTGTATTAGTTCGATATTATCAACATTTAACCATACCTGGTCATGTCCGTCATTTTGTTCAGGATATATCCACAACCAATCATATACGATACCGTCATCAGGTGTTTGAAAACAAACGGTAACTTGCTTATAAGTGGTGCTACTTGTAATATTTGTTTCTATTAATACCGGGAAATTAACTGCAGGTACAGGGGGGATTACAGGGTATAAATTAGAATATGGAATACCGGGTGAATTAGTTGATTGTAATAAATATATATGAATATTATCTAAAGTATTTGTAATATCAGGCCGCACTCTTCTTCTGTAAGAAAAAATATAATTAGTATTCGGCTGGACATCAATCCATGTCAAAATTCCCTCACTTCTGCTTTGAGATGCCGAGCCCAGAAGATTTATTGCCCACATTGTGGCACACGGATTATTATTATCGCATAATATTTGCGGCGAACCATGTGAATTATACCAATTATTTACCTCACCATCATTAAATGGCGTATCACCACATTGATTTGGTAGCGGGCATGCATTACAACTTAAATCAGAAAAATCATAATTACATATATGATTACAATTTTCAGGAGTAACACAACTTTCACCACATGGTATCCTGAATATTCTTACATAAGTAATATTACCCCTGATATTATCCGGAGGAGGGCCTACAGGTATATAAGTTAGAATAACATTACCTATCGTATTGTCTGCCGGGTCAAATATAAATGTATGTCCATCGTCACTTGTAATAGTACCGGCATTCAAGGTTTGTATTACTAAAGATTCATAATGGTCAACATTATTATCGTTTGCCAGTGGATTGACAGAAATTGTATAACCCGGGCATGTTTGGACGCTATATAAGATATTGTTACAACTTAGCTCAAAACCATCGTCAACGCCTGCTACGATATCACCGCAGGAAGGTAATGACGAAGTATGAAAAAACAACGTTCCATCGCCGAAAATACCTGTAGTTTTATAACTAATATCACATAATACTTCCACTTCTTCGGGCGTTGGGACGCGTTGATAATCCTCTGCCGCTAAGGATTGAGCCATTAAATAATTTACGCTGGAACAAATATTATTAACATTATCAAAATGACTCAGGCTTCTACCGCCTTCATATGGATTAGGTGCATAAACAGGATGTTGTCCTGCAAGTGTCCCATTATATATAATATTTGTACATCCTGCTGTAATTGGAGTGGCGGGATTTGGATAACTGCTAAAATTATAACTTGCATTATAATTACCGTCCCAATTTATTAACTTTCCAACATAACCTGGCAATGAACTTTCTATATAAGTTGCGAATCGTGTGTAATGATTTAATATGCCCGGTGCGAGGCTTTGTCCGTTTGCTCCAATCAGTGATGCAAAATCAAGGGTATGGTAGGCTTCATGTAAAAATACCGAATATACATCGAATGAATTTGAACCGGCAGCAGGATTAGTATTTAAATCGAAATGCCAGGTATGATTAAAATTAACAATTATGAAACCATCAAACTCATCTGGTGAATTTACTCCTTGATTAATAGCTTTCCATACATCGCCATAAATAATCCCTGTAGTATTTACAAATAAAGTATTTTGATAATAAGCTGATGCGGCACCCAAAGCTTGTGCAGGCATTGGCTCACCAATCATTGTAGGAGCGTCAGCCTGAGATCCTACTTCAATATACACGGTTGGCTGTGTTCCATTGCATAATGAAGGTGTTATTAATGCTGAAAGATCAATAAAAACCTGACGAATAACATTGCTCATTAACTGATCATTGGTTTCCGCATCAAAATTATCTGTAAATGTAAGTTCAAATATACCTGCCTGCAAAACAAAAGACTCATGTTTTGAAATATCTTCTTTAGAATATGTTCTTCCAAATCTGTCAAAAATATAAACAGGTATTGAATCCTGTAGTGCCGTATCAGGTTCGATTTCAGGTTCAATAGGATATTTAACCGTTATTTTCAACGAATCAATTGATGTATAATTATTTGCATCTGTGACTGTTACTGTATATATTGTATTATTTACCGGTGAAGCAATTGGATTGGGGCTATTTGGAGCATCCAATCCTTCAGCAGGCGACCAATTATACGAGTAAGGCGGAATTCCCCCGGTTGCGGTCGGATTACCCCCAATTTGCGTGCTTTCATTATAAATAATTATTT
>JACQWN010000236.1 GCA_016209245.1 Bacteroidia bacterium | reverse complement strand
TAATACTTTTTTAACTTCGAAGAAGTTGCAGTTTAATTATATTTAAATTTATTTGATATTTTTGAGGGGAATTTATCCCCATGAAAATCCCTGATCAACCTAAAAACTACAGAATATGAAATTACATTTTTTACTATCATCGTTTATTTGCCTGTCATTTTTTTCAGGCAAAAGCCAGGACGTTAGTTCGTATTCATTTACTGATACGACAAAAATATATATTCCTAATCCTCTTGGAACGCTAATCAACGGAACATGGGACAATGAGTATTTCCAGAACAGGGATATCGGTTTCCCCTTTTTTTACAGGGGACAGTTATATACCTGGCTCACTGTAAACTGTAACGGTTCGGTTACGCTTGGCGAAAATATCCAGGCGAATTCCCCGACACCCTTATCGGATTATAATAATACAATCAGCGTATTTGGCGCCGACATTAAAAATTCCGATACGACATTGTTTTCTGCCGTCAGAATACTCACTTATGGCTTCGCACCCGAGCGATCCTGCGCTATTGAGTTTTATAATTTTGCCCCTGTCGGTTCTCCGAATTCCACCGGCAATGCCATAATACGGCTATATGAGGCAGACGGCAGAATAGAGATGCATTACGGTTCTTTTGCAGCGAACTTTCCTTCAGTCAACGCACAGGTAGGTATCCGCGGTTCAAGCGACTTCTTAAATCTTACAGGCGACAACTGGTATGCACCAACGTTCGGAATAAGTATTTCCGCTTTTATTACCGCATCAGGAACACAACCCGACAGTTCTATTCCCGGCAACGGGTTACTCTATACCTTTTTACCTGCAAATCCGGTACCCGACGCACCTATTAATCTTACATTTACAAACATCGGGCTTACGGGTCTTACAATAAATTGGGACGATAATTCGACAAACGAATATAATTTTGCAGTCTATATTTCGTCTGACAGCATCAATTTTTCCTATATTGGAACCACAGTCCCGTCGGTTACGACAGCCACAACAGGTACAAATTATCATCAGGACATCACCGGATTGGACATAGGAACGACTTATTATTTCA
Source organism: Bacteroidia bacterium (assembly GCA_016209245.1). Lineage (GTDB taxonomy): Bacteria > Bacteroidota > Bacteroidia > Bacteroidales > BM523 > JACQWN01. Next base: position 4,921 of record JACQWN010000236.1, on the reverse strand, counting down.
GGGTATATGCCCTTTCCGACGGAGGATTCAGCGAACCGCTCGAAGGCAGTCAGGCAACTAATTCAGGAACATTCCCTCTTAATGTAACAATAGGAAGCGGCGGCGATTACCAATCAATTACCGCCGCTGTCGGCGCTATAAACACTTTAGGGCTTACCGGTAATACATTCGTTAATCTCTTACCGGATTATAACAGTTCTTATGAACCCTCTTTCCCTGTAATAATTCCGTTTTTACCCGGAAGCTCTACCTATTCCATTACTATTCGTCCTGACAGTACTGCAACCGGTTTATCAATCGTTTCAACAGCAATACAAACCATTGACCTGAACGGCGCCTCACGAATCATCTTTGACGGCAGACCTGGCGGTATGGGAACGGAATCGCACATTACTATCGGAAACAGTAATTTATCAGGAAATGCGATCCGGTTCATTAACGACGCTGTGTATGATACAATCAGGTTTGTAGTTGTTCAGGGAGTTAATAATCAATCTTCCGGTGGAGTGATTCATTTCTCTACCACAACAGGAACAAAAGGTAACTGTTATAATAGCATAGAAAACTGCGATATAAAGGATGGGATTACTACACCGACAAATCTGTTCTATTCGTTGGGTTCAGATAGCATAATAAATATAGGCAATTCGATTATTAATAACAATATTTACAATTTCTGGGATAATGCGAAAGACGCCTGCGGAATATTATTAGCATCAAACAACAACGACTATACTATCGGCAGGAACAGGTTTTACCAGACAAGCCCGCGTACGACCGCTACGGCAGCAGTGACACTCACTGCAATCAAAATTGATAATACGGTGAACGGCAATAAATTCCTGGTTGACAGCAATTATATCGGCGGACTTGACACGATGATGATAATAGGGCCGTCAGGTACTTATGTTCATAAATTCTGCGGGATTAAATTAAATACCTTGTCTAATCTTAATCCATTTGGTGTTTATGTCAATGGAAATACAATCACTAATATCGGCATTAATTCCACACCTGGTATTTTTGCTCTTGCAGGAACCATTTTTATCGGTATCGAACTTACCGGCGGCAATGCTACCATACAAAACAATATTATCGGCTCGGCGACCGGCACCGGTTCGATAATTATCAGTTTCAAAGGTATTGTATATGACGGTGCTCTAGATGCAGCCGGAAGTATTCTTTTTAATAAAACCGGTGGAATCAGGATACAGCAAAGCGGAAACATAGGGCATAGCTTTTACGGTATTGATATGGGCAACGGCATCAATACGCTCACAGGCAATATTATCGGAAGCCTTACAACTGTAAACAGCATTGAAAATCTTTCGAGCTCTTCACTCGGACTGGATAATAATTATGGGATATATGTATCGTTTGGCGTAAATACCATTTCATTCAATACAATAGCAAACATCACAGCCATAAGCCAGAGCATATTTGCCGTTACAGGTGGAATCAACGCAGGTTCGCTTGCTTCGGTCGCTTTAATTGATGATAATTTTATTTATAATATATCATCCGGCAGTACAGCCACAAGTCAGACATCTCCTGCGCTTGCCGGAATTAGAGCGAATGCCTCCATAATACCATTGACCGTTTCGAATAACCATATTTTCAATCTTTACATCACCAATACATCAGCAACCGGAAACTTTGTAGCGGGATTATTATTTGACGGAAGCAAAGATATTATCTGCAGCAGAAATAAGATTCACAGCCTGGTTAATCAATCATCCTCTTCATCGGCTTATATGGTCGGGATAGCGAATTATGCCGACAAGCTGACTTGTTATAACAACATGGTTCGTCTGGGGCTTGACTTTAACGGAAATAGTCTTACGACAGGAAATATCAATATTTACGGTATGTATGACAAAAACGCAGCCACCCTGAAAAATTCCTATTATTTTAATACCGTTTATATAGCTGGCACCGGAATTGCCAGCGGTAACTCAAACTCAGCCTGTTTCGGACGAATGAGCACTTCGACAGATTCTCTGGTATGTTTTGACAATATTTTTGTGAATGGCAGGAGTAATGCGGGCGCCATTGGAAAACATTATGCTTTTCAGACAAATACCATTACTAATGTATTTACCGATTATAATTTATATTATGCCCCGAACGCAGGCGGTACGCTGTTCGGAAAGACAGATGCGCCTTCTGCTGATTATAATACTTTACTGCAATGGCAAGATTTTACCATTGTTCTTGATTCAAACAGCATAGCAGCCGACCCTCTCTTATTAACTCCCGATAATGAATATGATACACTTTCATATACTAATCTGAAGTTGACAAACGGCAGTCCTGCCGAAGGCGCCGGATTAGAGATTCCATTAATAACGACAGATTTTGAAAACGAAATCAGATTATTGAACTCACCCACAGACATAGGCGCCGATGCCGGCGATTACTGCACAATTCCGGATACAATGATTACGCCTTTATCTTCAACATCCTTTTGCCAAGGAGGTTATGTAATATTACAGTCTGATACAGGAGCCGGCTTTACCTATCAATGGATGATTAACCAGTTTCCTATTCAGGATTCGATAGGTCCTCAATTGACCGCAACTATTACAGGAGATTATATGGTCATGATAACAAACGCCTGTAATACTACCGTTTTTTCGGATACAATTACTGTAACCGTTTATCCGGTACCGGCTACCCCATCAATTTCACAGATCGGGGCGGATAGCCTGATGTGCGACGTCACAGCGCAAACATATCAATGGTACTTAAACGGTTTAATTTTACCTGATAGTACACAAATCATTATAGCTACGCAATCTGGTAATTATTCCGTAATAGCAATAACAAACGGTTGTCTTTCGGACACTTCAGAAATTTACGAATTTATTCTGTTCGATGTTGCAAAAATAATTGATGAAGCGGATATCAGAGTCTTTCCAAACCCTGCGGGCTCGACCATTAATATTGAATTTGATCTGCATGGCTCCCTGCCGGTATCCGTAAAACTTTTTAACGCTTTAGGTATTGAAGAAAAAATTGTGTACGAAAATTTGTATTCTGATATTCATTCCGTCTCATTTGATTTGGAGCGTCTTCCTGCCGGATTATATTATCTTGTGATTGAAGACGGATGGTCTGTACTGACTAAAAAAATCATGATTAATTGATTTACTGCTTGGGATACTATTACGTTATTTTAACCCCCGTTACAAGTATATCATCTATCTGGCTTTGTGATACGTCTGTTCTCGCTGCGAGCCAATTTTCAAAAGTTTCCTGAAGTATAATACCTTGGTCATACATAGTAGAATTTTGGAGCTGTAACAGTAAATTCTTGAGGTTGTTTCGTTTAAACCGCTTTTTATCTTTTCCGCCTATCTGGTCAATAAAACCATCGGTGAACATATAAAAAGCATCGCCTTTTTGGAGTTGTAAAGCTAGGCCCTCAATTCTTTTCGTAACCGGGCCACTGGAATATTTAATTGTTCACGATATTTTGCAACGGTCCGCCGTGCAATCTGATACCCTTTTTGCTTAAGTATAGCGGTCAATTTTTCATCGGTCAATGGCCTTTTTTTCGATTCATTTTCGATACATTCCTGTAAGATTTTTTTTATTTCACGCGAGGAGGCTTCTTCACCCGAATCGGTCAGCAATCCTTCGGAAAAAAAATATTTTAATGGATATATTCCGAACTGAGTCTGAATATACTTACTGTTTACAACCCGTGAAACCGTTGAGATGTCAAGTCCGGTAATTTGAGCAATATCTTTCAGAATCATCGGTTTTAACAAAGTTTCGTTGCCATCTTTAAAAAATTCATTTTGGTAATTTAAAATCGCATTCATAGTAAGCATCAGGGTATTTTGCCGTTGTTTTACAGCATCTATAAACCATTTCGCCGATTCGAGCTTTTGCTTTACAAATGTAACGGCTTCTTTAGCTTTAGCCGATTTGCCGTTTTTACTATTTCCAAGCGAATTGTACATATTTATATATGCCAGATTGAGCCGTAATTCAGGCACATTCTTCTGGTTGATATTCAGATGAAATTCACCATCAATATTTTCAAGTATAAAATCGGGTGTAACATGTTGAAACGATTTGTTCAAAGGATCACTATATGAACTTCCGGGTTTTGGATTTAATTTCAGAATTTCGTCTAGAGCTTTTTTTAAATCTTTTTCGGTCAGAGCAAGGCGTTTGATGATTTTATCATAATGCTTATTAGTAAATTCATGGAAAAAATCATTAATAATAGTAATCGCTAATTTATTTACAGGTACAGAATCTTCTTTTCGCATAAGCTGAAGCAATAAGCATTCCTGAAGATTTCTTGCGCCAATACCAGGCGGTTCAAGCTCCTGGATAATTTTCAAGACTTCTGTCACTTCAGCTTCATTTGTTGTAATATTCTGATTAAATGCCAAATCGTCAACAATGGCGTTAACTTCACGGCGAAGGTAGCCGTCTTCATCAATATTTCCGAGAATATATTCAGAAATAGTCAATTGATGCTCGGTTAGAATCCGTAATCCTAGCTGTGACCGCAGATGTTCGTGAAATGTATAGCCGACTGAAAATGGGATTTCCTTTTGTTCTTCATCTTTTGAATAATTTCTTGTAAAAAGTTTATAATTAGGTATCTCGTATTCATCTTCAATATAATCGTCGAAAGAAAATTCATCTTCATTTTGCGATTGTGATGTATCTTGTTCTTCTATTTCGCTGTCGTCTGATTGCTCATCATTATCAGAAATATCTTCTAAGGCAGGATTTTCTTCAAGCTCTTTTTTTATTCTTTGCTCCAGTTGCATAACAGGAATTTCAAGAAGCTTAATTACCTGAATCTGTTGCGGTGAAAGCTTTTGTAATAATCTTTGCTGTAATGACTGTTTAAGCATAATGTTTTGAAATTATATGCAAAAATAATTCTTTT
>JACQWN010000235.1:7519-21746 GCA_016209245.1 Bacteroidia bacterium | reverse complement strand
AACGCCAGTGAAGATGGAGTTCTGTTAAATTCATAGACGCAAATATATTATTTTATCTTATTGATTACAAATTTATTTATGAACATTTTATTAACAATTATTAGACGTAATATTTTTGAACAAAAAAATTTATTGTTGTGAATTAGAACAAATTAGCTTATTTTTACACCCATCAAGTGGTAAACTTGGGATTAAAGAATATACGATATTTTTTTAGTTAATTTGCATAAAAATTTAGATTATGTGTAGAATTAATCCGAAAATAGATTTAGTTTTCAAGAAATTATTTGGTACAGAGAAAAATAAAGATTTAACAAAATCTTTGATTAATTCAGTATTACCTGCTGGAGAAAAATTATCAAAGATTACACTTAAAAATCCATATAACTACCCTGATTATATAAAAGGTAAATTATCAATACTTGATATTAAAGCTGAGGATGAGAGAGGAAATTTATACAATGTTGAAATTCAAATAATCGGGCATGATGATTATGGAAAACGGACATTATTTTACTGGGCAAAAATATATTCAGACCAGCTATCGGAGAGCGAGCAATATGAAAACCTAAAAAAGACAATTGTAATAAGTATAATTGATTTTACATATTTTGATAATGACAAGCGATACCATAGAATTATTGAGCCAAGAGATATTGAATCACATCAAAAGTACGAGGAATTAAGTTTTATGTCTTTACATTTTATAGAATTACAAAAATTTACAAAAGACATTCAAAGTGTAAAAACTACTTTAGACAGGTGGATTATATTTTTGAATAAAGCACATGAATTAACAAAAGATAACATACCCCAACAATTATCAGTAGAGAAGGAGATAAAGAAAGCTGTTAAAGAATTAGAGAGCATGTATTTAGACGATAAAGAAAAGGACTATTATGAAAGACAACGAATGTTTATTATGGATGTGAAAGCTAGGGAGAAAGGTGAGAAAATAAGATTGACAAAAGCAATTAGCAAAAGAAATATTGAGATAGCTAAGGATATGATTACAAACAATGAGTCTATTGAAAAAATAACTAAATACACTGGGCTTTCAAAAGACGAAATTAAAAGACTTACCAAATAATACATTAAGCGAAACCCCTCTGCTATTAAAAAATGAAAAAAATACTCTTTTCTGTATTCATATATTTCTCATTACTGTTGGTCGTTGTTGCACAGGGACAAAATGATACGGCTTCCATCAAAAAGAATAACGATGAGCGGGGAAAAATCAAGACCGGATGGAATTTTGGAGCGCTTCCCGTAATTGCATATAATTCGGATATTGGATTCATGTATGGCGGATTAGTAAATTTTTTCCATTATGGCGACGGTTCAATTTATCCAAAGTACTTGCATTCGATATATATTGAAATTTCGAGAACTACCAAGGGAGGCGGTATCAACAAAATAAAATATGATTCCGAACATTTGCTCCCTTCAATCAGAATTACAGGCGAATTAGGTTATTATACTGAAAAGGCGCTTGATTTTTATGGTTTTAACGGGTACGAAGCCGATTATGAGCCAGCTTTAGCAAATCCCGGCAGCCCTGAATATATTACCAGGATGTATTACAGGTACGAACGGAAGCTTATCCGTTTTACTACAAATTTACGTGGTAAAATATATGAAAAAGGGCTTCGTTGGATTGCCGGTGTTGCTTGCGACGATGTTAAAATCAGGACAGTGGATATTGAACGGCTCAATAAAGGAAAATCGCCGGATAAAATTCTTCCTGATACAATAACTCTTTATGACAGGTATGTTGAATGGGGTATTATTACCGATGAAGAAAAAAACGGCGGCACAGTAAATATGCTGAAAGCAGGATTAGTTTACGATACACGGGATAATGAACCTAATCCTATATCGGGTATTTGGTCGGAAGCATTTTTTTTAACAGCGCCTTCATTCTTAGGGAGTAAAAATTATTCATTCACAAAGCTTATCATAACACACAGGCAATATTTTACATTGGTCAACACAAAGCTTTCATTTGCTTATCGCTTAATGTACCAGGGAACAATTTCAGGAAAGCCGGCTTTTTATATGCAACCTTATATTTTTACTACAACATATACTTTCGATGGTCTGGGCGGAGCAAAATCACTGCGAGGCACCTTGCGCGACCGTGTTGCCGGCGATGGATTTATCTTCGGAAATTTTGAATTCAGAGCAAAATTCCTTCATACCCGGTTGCTGAATCAAAATTTCTATTTGACTTTAAGCCCGTTTATTGACGCAGGCAAAGTTGTTCAACGTCACAAATTCAACAGGCAAAATATTCCGGCTGCTTATACCATTAATGAAATGAACGACGGCTTCCATATCAATTATGGCTGCGGGCTTTATATTATTATGAATGAAAATTTTATTATCTCGGTTAACTATGGCAGAACGATAGATGCACAAGATGGAACCTCGGGACTTTATATTGATATGAATTTTTTATTCTGAAATATATTCATTCAGCTCATCAATGGTGCTGCTAAACGTAAATGCATTATTAACGATATAATAATTCTCCCTGTCAACTACATATTGATATGCAAACTTGGCGAAGCTGAGCTTAGTGCTTTCAAAAGTGAATAGTTCAATAATTGCTAACACTTTCATAGAAGAAAGCCTGCCCGAAATAGCAGCTTGTTTCGCTATCTTTAATTTATCACTGTCGAAGCTCGCATCGAGAATCGTTTGTCGAAGTAATTCAAAGCCGGCCTGAGAAGAGTAATAATTATTATATTCATTGTCGTAATGTGAATGATAACTATCTATGCTGTTGTTCATATCATTGTGCAATGGTCCGGCATATAACGGCTTGACTTTAACTATTCGTAATTCACCGTAACGGTCAATACTTGCATAAACTCTGGAATCATCAGGTATTTCAATATATCCTTCATAAATTGTCTCGGTAAATCCGAGATGATTAAAAGAATTGGGATCTTGCCGGATAACTTTAAGCAGGTAAACTCCTGACCATATATTGTTGAAGCTGAAAATTGCAGTAGCTTTTGTGATGGTCTGATTATCCAAAATCACAGTGTATAATCCTTGTTCATACATTGAAAGAGTCAGACTTGATCTCGCAGCAGAATAAAGCGGGAACAGAAATATTCCTGTAAACATTCCTGATGTTGCAAGAATCATTATTATTCCTTTTTTCATAATTAATTCCTCCAAAATATTTACTGCATTATTCATAAATTTTGGGCTAAAGCCCATGAGTTAAGGGATTTCACTAACCCCAGCCTTAAGGCTGGGGTTAAGCAAATATGTTTACTATTTGGACTTTAGTCCTTTTTATGAATAATGCAGAATTTGTTATCCGGTAATAAAAAAGCAATTTATATGCCAATTATGAATAAATGTGGGATGGATATATCATATCGCTAAAAAAACATTGCGATTTGTAAATTAAATCCTAAATTTGTATCAGGAATTAAAAATTTTATTTCGATGAGATTTACTGTTATAAAAGCATTTTCCATTATTTTTTTGGTTCTGACATTAAATACAAATGCACAGCAATGGTTACCTCTTATTCCTGAATGTAAAAATCATTATACCTGCGACACCGGCACTACAATTTTTACGTTATGGATAGACAGTAGCCGGTTTACTGGCAATGATATAGAATATTATTTCAACAGGATAGTCTTTGCCTGTGATACATGTGACAGCATTCCTACACCAACGAATTGTTCAGTTGACGAAATATACTATCTTAAGAATCAACCTCTGTTCCTTGAACGTGAATGCCTTGTAAATGATTCCATTCTATGGTTTCATAATAGACATTCTTTTGTTTTATATACAATGAAATCTTCAGGTTCGCACTGGCTATTCGATACATTACAAGGGATCACAGCTATAATTCTTTCAAGATCTTACGAACAGGTCTTGGGTAATTACGATTCAGTTATTACTTACCAGTTATCCACTGGTGATACAATTATTCATTCTCAGAATCATGGAATTGTCAAGTTTCCTTGTCAATTTGGTACCAGTCATTATTTCATGTTATGCGGGATTGAAGGAGTAATAAATATCGGTATCCAAATTCCAGGATTTCACGAAATTTTTAATCATACTGTTGGGGATCAATATGGTTATATTTACGGTAAAGTCTGTCCTTATTATAATCTTGACGCAAATGCTGTTTTTACTATAGATTCGATAACAGAATATTCAGATAGTTTGGTATATGCAGTATCCGGATTCCGAAAAGGACTCGAAGATTGTTATGGAAGTGAAAACGATTGGTTCAGTTATTTTTCTTTTGAACCATTTTCATCAGAGTTATTTTATTGGGGAACTGAGTATGAAGCTACAGTAATACCGGTGTGGGGTATTTGTGATGGCACAAATATATATGATAGGTATTCATATCAATTAACCTATAATCAAGGTATGGATTATTATACAAGCCAAAGGGTTTTTCTATACAACGGTAGAATTCGTAAAGAAACTCTCCCTTTTGCAATCAATACAATTTGTGCATGGGACAGCTTGTATCACCCCGATTTAATGGCGATAACAACAGCAATATCAGAATTTGAAAAGTCGTATGTTCTGGTTGAAGAGCAGACAGGACTAATAAAGCATGATTACTGGCAATTTGAGGTAGTTTGCGGGATTAATTTGTATATGTACATTCACGACGGGGATACAATTGTGCATTTACCGGAAAAAGAATTATTGGTTACTAAGCATGATGTTTTTATCCTCCCAAATCCAACAAAGGAATATTTTTTATATTCAGGACCTCCACCGGAAAATATCGCTGTCTATTCCATATCCGGCAGATTGGAACTTTCATGGGATTATCTGCAATGTACAATTCCTGAACGGTTAGATGTAAAATCCCTTAAACCGGGAGTTTATATTGTTCAAATCCGGCACCATGGCGGAATAGCAGTCCTGAATCTTGTTGTCATTAAATAACAACAATCAGGTAATAATTCTTCTTACCTTTCTGAACTAAAATATACTTGTCATTTATTAGATAATTTTTGTTCAGAGTGATATCAAGGTCTTGAATCCTTGCTTTATTTATGCTTAATCCGCCGTCTTTGGTCATACGACGTAGCTCGTTTCTTGACGGAAATACAGATGTTTTATCTACCAGTAGCTCATAAAGAGAAATGCCATTTTCCAGTTGTGAGCGGGATATTTCAAACTGTGGCACACCTTCAAAAATTGAAAGAAATGTCGTTTCATCAATTTTGCCAAGCATTTCAGCCGTTCCTTTTCCGAATAAAATCTCAGAAGCATTGAGGGCTGACTGATAATCCTGTTCAGAATGAACCCTGCTTGTTATGTCTTTGGCCAGTGTTTTTTGAAGAAGCCGGAGATGCGGAGCCGCCAGATGCTCTTTTTACATGCTTTCGATTTCGTCTTTTGAAAACATAGTAAATATACGGATATAATTTTTTGCATCCTCATCGGAAGAATTGAGCCAATATTGATAGAATTTATATGGTGAGGTTTTATTTGCATCGAGCCAGACATTTCCCTGTTCAGTTTTTCCGAATTTTGTGCCGTCAGTTTTTATTATCAATGGTGTTGTCATTGCAAAAGCTTCTCCTCCTTCAATCCGGCGTATCAGCTCGGTGCCGGTCAGAATATTTCCCCATTGGTCGGAACCGCCCAGTTGTAATTTACAGTTTTTTGTTTTATATAAGTAAAGAAAATCATATCCCTGCACGATTTGATAGCTGAACTCGGTAAACGACAGTCCGCTCTCAAGCCGGCTTTGTACCGAATCTTTTGCAAGCATATAGTTTATTGTGATATGCTTACCGATATCGCGTATAAAATCGAGAAAGTAATACTCTTTGAGCCAGTCGTAATTATTAACTAATTCTGCTTTATTTTTGGAGCCGGTAAAATCGAGAAATTTTTCGAGCTGTTTTTTTATTCCCTGAATATTTTTACTAACCTCATTGCGAGTAATAAGATTTCGCTCTTTTGTCTTGCCCGAAGGATCGCCTACAAGCCCCGTAGCGCCTCCAATGAGGGCGACAGGTTTATGACCCGCCTGCTGGAAATGAACCAATATCATAATCTGCACCAGATTCCCAATATGCAGAGAATCGGAAGTAGGGTCAAAACCGATGTAGCCCGTGGTCATTTCCTTTTTGAGCTGTTCCCCGATTCCGGGCATTATATCATGAATCATGCCCCGCCATCGCATTTCTTCAATAAAGTTCATAAAATGTTTACAAATAATTAGCTTTCATTTGCACAAAAAAGGTAAATAATATCGTGAAGATAATCTAGTTTATTTCTTTCAGCAGTGAAAAATTTATCTTCTATTAATACCTTCTTACAAATTAAACTCAATGAATCAATATCACTACCTTCTGAATTAATGAATTTATCAAATAATTTTCTATATTTAATATTTGAACCAATAATTTTTTTTATTGATAAAATAATATTGTTGCCATATTTTATGAGGTTAGTTATTTCTTCTATCGCTAACAATTGAAATAACCATATATCATCATATTTATCCAACAGTAATTCACTAATATCAATATTTTTGTCAAATAATACTTTGGGTATTTCATTTCCATAAACAATATTAATATCAATAAAAAAGTCAGTCTTTTTCAATTTTATTGATATAGACTCATGTTCAATTTTTAAAATCTCTAAATTTTCAGAATCTTGTGCAAATTTTAATATGGAATCAAAACCGTCCTTATTAGCTGAATAAAATCCCAGTTTTTTATCTCCGTAAATAGTTGCAACTTCGCCTGTTACATTAAACAAAAATCCCATGTTTAGAGTTATATTATTAATACCAAAATATTTACACATCTCATATAGACTATATTTATCATCTTTAACTTTGTATATCTTTTTATCAGATGCAAAATATTCTAATATCTTAATAAATTTTGTATCTAAAACCTCTCGTCTTGCGGCAACTCCACCACTATCAACACGATTTTTTAATTCTAAAAAAATTAATTTATTATTAATAATACTGATTAAATCAGTAGTTTCATTACTATCTACTATATAATCCCATTCATTTAGTCTTAATATACTTTTTTCTTCCCTTGATAAATATTCATTTCCAAATATTTTCTTTTTTCTTAAAATATCGGTATTAGTTAATAAAACAGGTAGTTCTTTAATACTAATATCAAGACAGCAATTTTCTGATATTGAGGCAATTTTTTTTTCAATATATTTTCCCCTGCCACCTTTTGATGCCTGAAAATAAGATGTTACTCCAAGCATTGCCTCATAATAATGTTTTATATTTTCATCAGCATTGTAAAATTTTTTATAAATATTAGAATCAATATCATAATTATTTGTCTTAACATCTGTTGCTGAATGATAAAAATTTGTAACAATATTCTTATATAAATTATAAAGCAAAAAATCACCCGGTGATAAATTTTCAGTATTCTTAATAGTTAAAATATTTCGTTTCATACTATTAAAATATAAATTATACTTATATAAATTTTAATTTATTAATTTTCCATTTTATTAATAAGTTCCTCAAAACTATCAAGTTTAGCAAAGTTTATCTTATAATTTTTTTTATCAATTTTAGTAATTCTCACACTATCAATACCCAGCAAATTTAGTCTTTCATAAGTTAACAGTTCTTTTTCTTTCAATTTCAATACTTTTCTTAGTAACCAGTCAGAAAGAGCATTATTAGGATTGGTCATTAATGCTTTTGAATTTTCCTGACATAATTTTGCATTAAGTATTTCACCTGTCGGAACATGTAAGTTAAAGGGAGTTTCTCTATCTGGGAAAAAATGAGGGTATTTTTTATGAATTATTATTGGAATAGGTATATAAACCTCGCCAATATCTCGTTTTCTGCCACCAGCATTCCATTGATTCAAACCGCTTTTAGAAGAAACAATTTTAAAATCAGACTTACTTTCTCTTAAAGAGTAAAGAGGTAATATTACATAATTTACTCCTGCTATTACAAATTTATCAGATATTGTAATTTGCTTATTAAATAGTTGTAATATTAACTTTAATGGATCTTCTAAAATTTCAATATTGATATTAACCGCATTATCAGGAGTAACAAATTTTTTAAATAATGTTGATTTTGAAAAATTGAAAGAATATTTATTTTTTTTATCATTAAAAGAAATGCTGGCATCTTTAATTTTAACATTCTTCAAATTATAAATATCAATTAAATCATAACTCGTTTCAAAAATTTTAATAGATTTTTCATCTCTTGCAATGCAGTGATAAATAGCATTATCAATTCCATATGTTCTGTTAGCAAAGTTAATTCTTTCATTTCTTAATTCTGCTAATTTAATGGCTAATTTTTCTCCTTTTAGATTTCTTAACTGCCCACTAAAAGTATTAAATTCTGCAATTTTTTCATTATTAGTTTTTTTATCAATAAATGTTTTTATGCCTATTCCGACATTCCCAAGTTTTGCGTCATAAGCTAAATCGTCTCTTGATAGATTTTCCGCTCCAAAAGTTTTACAATAAATATTCTCTGCAAGTCTATAGTAAAGATATGGAACATTTGATTGACTAAACAGTTTAGAGAGAGAACATACTGCTTTTAAATAAGAAATATAAAGAGGATTATTAATATCGGTTTTTATGTTTTCTTGTATTTTCAAACTAAACTAAATTTAATGTGTATCTTATTTTTACTTCAGATTCTTTTATACGTTTATCTGCAATTTGACAAAATTCTTCGTTTATTTCAAAACCAATAAAACTTCTTTTAGTTTCAATTGCAGCTACAGCAGTAGTGCCACTTCCCATAAAGGGATCAAAAATAATATCATTCTCTTTTGATGTTGTTAATATTAAAGGTTTTATTAATGAAACAGGAAAAGATGCCTGATGTTCTTTGAATGGTTCAATCCCATTTCTATAAATGTCTCTATGATTATTTAATTTTTTAGCAATTTCTAAATCAAAAAAGTATTTACGAGATTTAACGAAATGAAAAATGTGTTCATACACAGGGTAACGTCTATCAGACGAATAAGAAGGAACGGGATTAGGTTTTTCCCAAATTATTTTATTTCTGAGCATCCATCCTTGTTCCTGCATACCAATAGCAATTCTTTCAGGTAACATTAATAATTGCTTATATTGTAAATATTTCCCATCTGGTTTAACAATTTTATGTTCAAAGTAATGCTTATCAGTCTTTCTTGCATAATTGCCTTTATTTCTGCTAAATCCTTTTGTGCCAAAATAAATGTCACCAATATTTAAGTAAAAAGATCCTTCTTTGTGTAAAACTCTTTTAAATTCAATCGTATATTTTAACAAATTAATAATATATTCAAGAGGATTTTCTTCTCTGCCAAGAGTTTCATTTCCGTAAACTCTGCAACCAAAATAGGGTGGGCTTGTTACTATAAGATTGATTGAATTATTAGATAATTCTTTAATTAACTGTTCTGTATCTCCACAGATAATTTTATTTAAAAAATTACTAATCATATTGTTTGTATAAATATAATGCAAAGATAAGAATTAATTAGTTTAGTTATTAATTGTCGAATTTTTCTTTTATTTTTACCTCTTTATACTTCGACTATTTGAGTTTGCAAAAAAAGGCAAACTCAAACGCTCAGTATAACTGAAACTAAACAGCTTTGTAGTTGCAAACCTGTTAAGTTTCAGTATAAAACGGATTGATATGTCAATAAGCTTAAAGAAGCTCCCCTTTGGCAAGCAGTGTTTCGCCGATCTCATTGAAGAGAACTATTTGTACGTTGATAAAACGGAATACATCTATAAGTTAATCAGTCGCGGGAGCATTTATTTCCTTTCCCGTCCGCGCCGCTTTGGTAAATCATTGACGGTTTCAACACTTGAAGAAATCTTTAAAGGCAACAAGGAGCTATTTAATGGCTTGTATATTTACGACAAGCTGGACTGGGAAAAATATCCTGTAATAAATATTGATTTCAGTAAAATCGGCTATAAAGATATCGGACTTTATGAAGCGATAGACGCAAAACTGGATGATCTTGCCAAATCATTAAACTTAACGCTTACTAAAAAGGGTATATCTCTAAAGTTTGACCAGCTTATAGAACAAGCTGCCGTTAAAGCTAAAGTTGCCATTTTGATTGACGAATACGATAAACCGATCATAGATTACATTGAAAAGGGTCAAATAACCAAAGCAGTAGAACACAGAGAAATCCTGAAAAACTTTTACTCTATATTAAAAGGCAACGATGGCAATATCAAATTCCTGTTTATCACCGGCGTCAGCAAGTTTAGCAAAGTAAGTATTTTCAGCGATTTAAATCATTTGACGGATATTACCATAGATGAAGATTTTGCCTGTCTTACAGGGATTACCCAGAATGAGCTTATTACCAATTTTGATACATATATAGAAGAAGTCTGTAAAACACACCAAAAAAGCAAGGATGAAATAGTTCAGGATATTAAAGATTGGTACAATGGTTATTGCTGGCATGCAAGATCGGAAAGAATCTATAATCCTTTTTCTTTACTGAACTTTTTTCAGAAAAAAGACTTTACAAATTACTGGTTTGCCACCGGTACGCCGACCTTCCTTATCAACGCATTGAAAAACCATTATCAACGCATTGAAAAACCAGAAAAAATTACCCGAACAAACCGGAAATATTTTGGTAGGACATGCATTTTTCGATAAGTTCGACATAGAAGACATAGATATTGTTTCGCTGATGTTCCAGAGCGGGTATCTTACAATTAAAAACATTGACAAGTTTGGGGGTTTTTGGCTTGATTTTCCTAATAAGGAGGTGGAGAAATCTTTTTTCGCACAATTAATGGAAGCATACAGCTACAATCGGCTTTCCGGAACAACGCAGGCGACACAATACATTATCAGGGGATTATACAATAACGACTGGGATACTATCTTAAAAAACTTAAATGTACTTTTTGCTTCTATTCCTTATCAAATCTTCGAAGCCGATAAAGAATTTTATTATCATTCCATCATTCACACCGTACTCTCATTAGTTGGTGTTGATATTCACAGCGAACTGCAAACCTCGACAGGAAGAATTGATACGGTAATTAAAAATGAGAAATTCATATACGTAGTTGAATTTAAAATAGGCGAAGCCGCCCAAGCTTTGCAACAGATTAAAGACAAGGAATATCACAAACCATTTATGAACGATGACCGTGAGGTTGTGCTGGTGGGTGTGGGCTTTAATGCGGAGAAGAAGGAAATAGGCGGGTATCTGGCGGAGAAGTTGTAAGAACGAACATATAAAATAATAGTCCAAAAAAGACCTCACAGGTTTTCTAAACCTGTGAGGTCTAATATCAAAAAAAATAATGATTTGAAAAAGTTAAGCGTTTCAGAGCTATGCAGGCTTTCGCTCGGAGAATATAAATCTGCGCCCAAAGCATCTATTGTTGTCGTGTTGGACAATGTAAGAAGCGCTTTTAATGTCGGCTCGATATTTCGCACATGCGATGCTTTCCGTGTTGAAGCGATTTATCTTTGCGGAATGACGGCACGACCGCCTCATAAAGATATTCACAAAACAGCGCTTGGAGCGACTGAATCGGTTGAATGGCATTATTTTCCAAAAACAATTGAAGCGATCACATCGCTTAAGCAAAAAAAATATAAAATTGTAGCAATAGAGCAAACCGATTGCAGCATCCCATTAAATAAATTTACAATAAATTCCAGCGATAAAATTGCCTTGGTATTTGGCCACGAAGTAAATGGCATTGCCCAGGAAATACTTGACCTCTGTGATATTGCTGTGGAAATTCCTCAATTTGGGACAAAGCATTCTTTTAATATTATCGTTTCGGCAGGTATTGTGCTTTGGAAATTATTTATCAGAAATTTTAAGAAATAAAATCGCAGAATACAAATTATATTACAATTTTTAAAAGTTTTCATGCACATTTGCTATAATTTTTACATCTGTATATATTTAAATCGTAAATCAGATTATTAAAATTTTATTTTATGGAAATTCGTAAAAATTTTGAACGGGTAAATAATTCTGACTGGTTAACAAGGCTTGAGGTCTCCGGTTCACCAGAAGAATTTACAAAAAAATTCGGGATGGAGCAAAGATGGTTATATAAAATGATAAGTGAATTAATAAACACTGAAGGGCTAATCGAATTTGATAA
Source organism: Bacteroidia bacterium (assembly GCA_016209245.1). Classification (GTDB taxonomy): domain Bacteria; phylum Bacteroidota; class Bacteroidia; order Bacteroidales; family BM523; genus JACQWN01. The sequence goes on along the minus strand of JACQWN010000235.1, from coordinate 9,572 downwards.
AGATCTGGATGCATACTTGAAAAAATGTAGTTTTGAATTTTCATTTAGTAAATGAAAAATATCCACTTTAGATATTTATATTCAATCATTCTCTTGATTCTACTTCCCCACCACTACCCTTTCCGCCTTCAAATGTCTGTCACCGACAACTAACCTGCACAGGTAAGTCCCCGCCTGCCAATCTGCAGTGTTTATTATGGTTTTGTTTTCAGTACTTTCTAATATAAACTTGCGGTGCAGTTCACCTTTCATATTGTAAAATTTCAACATACCTTTTTCATCGGCAGGCAGGGTAAACTCAACTGTAAAACTATCTTCAAAAGGATTCGGATAAATTTGCATTTTGCAATTTGCATCTTGCATTATAACTTCAACATTAACATCCGGCGTGTCGGGCGACCTGTACCACTTGGCTATACCATAAGCAGAATCGCCGCCGGCTGTGGTAAATATACCTCCTACAAATAATGAATCGTTATATACGGCTAAAGCATGTGCCGTTGCATTTAAACCACAACTTAGCGAGTCCCAATTCGTGCCGTCCCAACGAGCGATATAATTGACTATTACACTGCCTGCAGAATCAAAATAACCGCCTGCATATAAATCGCCGTGGTACATCGCCAGAGCGGCGATATCGCTGTTTATACCACTGCCTACCGCGCTCCACTGCGAACCATCCCATTTCGCCAAAGCAGTTACAGGCACAGTATCATCCGCCATGGTAAACCAACCGCCAACATATAAGACATTCTCAACCGTATCAACAGTCATAGCGTTTACATAGCCGTTAAGCCCATTGCCCACCTGCTTCCACTGCGTACCATCCCAGCGAACTATAAAATTACCTTGTATTCCTGCAAAAGGGTAAGCAAAGGTACCGCCTACGTACAATTCATTATTATAAACAGCAAGGCTGTGAACCACACACCAACCGGGTATACCATTACCTACCGTATGCCAATTGACACCATCCCACTTAGCAACATGTCCTAAAAGAGTATTACCACCTATATTGCTAAAAAACCCTCCAACATATAATTCATTATTATATTTACACATTGCCATTACACCGGAGCTTGGAAAACCAATAGTACCTACCGTATCCCAACTGCTGTCATTCCATTTTGAGATATATGGAATGTCCCAAAAATCATAAACACCGTTGAACATACCACCGACAAAAATATCGTTATTAAAATCGCTGATGCAATGAATAGAAGGATCAACAAAAATACTGCTTAATGTATCCCATTTATTACCATCCCAAAATGCAAAATTGTTAAGCGGGGGGAAATTTAAAGCCCCCCCCCCCCCAATGTATAATTTATTATTAAAAATATGCAAAGAAAGCACAGTAGGTTCGTCAATTTTACATAGGCTTGCAGGAGTCCATGTTTGGGAATAAATATTAAATAATAAAAAATTAAGTATTAATAACAGGATTACTTTTTTCATACCTATAAGTATTAAATTAATAAAAAACCTCGCAGGATAAATAACCTGCGAGGTATAAAATTGAAAAATTATTTTATTATCACCATTCTTTTAGTTGACACAGTAATATTATTCACAATGAGTGAATAGAAATAAACGCCGTTGTTTAAATCATCAAATGAGATAGTTACTTTATTGCTATTAAAAGGGAGCAGATATTTTTTAATCGGTTTACCGGTAATGTCAGAAACAGCTATGTGAGCATCTTCTGCCCATTCAGGCAAATAATAGGGTATTTCCGTAGTTTTATTAAGCGGATTAGGTGTATTATTCCCGAGCCATGGCTCATTTAATTTTATTTTTTCTGTTTCTTTGGCTATTATGTCAATATTAAGTGATTTAGGGATTACACCGGTGCAGGGAGGTATATCTTCGTTATAAATCATTTGCAATATTGACTGTGCATTGGCGGTAGCGATACCGCCGGGGCAGCGGTATGCAATGCTGCGAACTGTAGCAACCTGTAACGAATCCATTTCATAAACACTCTTATCCGAAGTCAGTAAAATAGTTAATAGTTGTGTCAGAGTTATAAAATCGTTTACTTCGGGATCGT
>JACQWN010000235.1:2094-7511 GCA_016209245.1 Bacteroidia bacterium | reverse complement strand
TTAATAGTTGTGTCAGAGTTATAAAATCGTTTACGTCAGGGTCGTCGGTTGGCAAGCTTGCAAGAATACGGTTTACGTCATTAATGCTGCTATCGGCAAGATAGCTTGATGCAAGCGCCATGCGGGTATCAATATTGCTTTCGTTCTCCATTAATTGAAGCGTGGCATTTTTATCGCCCAATTCCAGCAACCGGGTTACGAGATAATTAAAAATGGTATTCCTGATATAGCTTGAAAAATCAATATTACGCGTAATAGTTGTAAGCGTGGTGTAATTGGCATTATGCATCTGCAGCTCCTGCAATTGTTTTGCAATACCAATGGGCAAAGTTTCTAACCGAGTGTCAAAATAGGGTTCCACCTTGCCGGAAACCGGCAGGTTGCGCTCCATCACTTCTTTGTATAATCCAGGTACGAGTTGATTTGCTTTTGTAGTGAGTTCAATCAAAACTGTATCTGACAAAGGTGAATTATTTACCGCCAGATTTTTTAATGCACCACCTGGCATATTGCTGTTGGCAGAATTAAGCAATGTAATAGTATTTCCATGGTCAAGCGAGTTTTCAATGCTGTTATATTGCTGTTGGTAATCGTTAATGATATTATTAATACTATCGAAACTATAGCTTAACAGGGATATGTTAGCGGTCTTTCCAACTAAAGGGTAACAGGAAGTGTTTGATTTTGGTATTACTGCATTATTAGGATCTTTAGCAAGGATGACAGAAACGCCATCTGCAGGATACGGTTCAATAAATATTGTTGGTGTAGAGTGACGACGATATATATATTTATAAGGATATTCGGATTTAATATCCCGCATTGGTTTAGGCGAAAATTCATTCCCTGCCGGGTAGCGGTCATAATTAGGATTAGACGGCAGCACCGGCGAGTCGCTACCCTGGTCGGCAAGATAGCCGAGTGAATTATACCAGTTCAAGCCACCATAAAACAAAACATCATTATAACAATAATTGCATCTCAACTTTAATGATTTATTATTATATACAGTTTCAATGCTCCTGCTGCATCTATAAAATTTATTACCATCCGGGTCAGACCCTACAACATCTGCGCCTCCTGTATTCAAATAGGATTTAATAATTTTCACTCCCAATAAAAATTTATTGAATGTATTATCAAAAATGCTGAAGCCGGTTGATTGAGACATTAAAATACCCAGGTGATTTTTAGTTTGATTAGTTGTATATAAACCGAATTTATTATATTTCATAAAATCATTTCTGCCTGCTTTAACGCATATCGCTATACCTTCTAAAGAGGCGCTTGCATAACCTGGTATGTTATCAAATGTGCAATTAGTAATATTATGGGAATTATAAATGCTTGGCACTATATTCCCAATAAACATACCGATAGACAAATTAGTATAAACACCATAGTTTACACTGTAGCGGGCATCATACGATTGCATACCGATTTCTATATTGGTGTAATTGTTATTATAAAAGGTAATATCATTTACTCCTTCGAGCCAGACGCCTACAGCGCTTCTGCCTGTTGCATTAGCGTAGCCTGTAAAAGGATTCAGGTTGTTGGGATAAGGATTTGCAGAGCTTGAGTTATTATAATTCTGGTCAATCAGCGTACCACCGGTAAAAACACAATTGGAAATATTGCAATTAATATCATCTTTGTTAGTGGATTTTTTTGTGAATTTAATTGCGATACCGTTTTTAATAAAATTTGCACCGGTTGCAATAATAACAGCGCCACTATTGTTCAAATAAAAGGGATTTGTAGTTGTGCCACAAACGTAAGCCATATTTCTATAACCGAGCAATACGCCGATGTGAGCATTTTCTATGGTAGCGCCTGAATAAATAGTAACTTTTGCCTGTTTCGTGGAATATGAATCATAAAAAGGATAACCCCATGCCTCAATCCCTTCCCACATATAATTGCAGCTACCTCCAAGTGAAGTAAGTTTGGCATTACTATTAATTATCAATTGTGCACCGGCAACGGTGCCGTATCCTGCATTCAGTATTATACGTCCTTTGGGTCCAAAATATATAGTGGCGCCTGCAGCTATGGTTAATGTTTTTCCTGGTTTCACGGTAACCCTGCCTTTTACTTTTGTGTTGTTTGGCCAGGTAGTATTGGAAGTAATATTCGTTCCGTCAGGTATGGTATAAGTTGCACTGCAAGCGCAGCTTGGCATTACATAAAAGATTTGAGTATATGATAATGACCCGCAACTGTTGGTTGCAGTTAATGACACGCAGTAGTAACCGTATTGCGTATAAGTATGTGAGGGATTACTTACCATACTTGTAGGAGTACCATCGCCAAAGTTCCAAAGATATGAGGTTGCATAGATTGTATTATTGGTAAAAGAAACAGGCGAACCGTCTTCGGGACATGAAGAAGATACTATAAAGTTGGGAACGGGCAATTTTTTCACACTTATTGCACAGCTTTCCGTATCTGTACAACCATTAGCGCCAGTAACAGTAACGATGTAAGTTGTGTTTTGAGCGGGCGACACTGTTATTTGACTGGTTGTTTGTCCGCTGCTCCAATGGTAAGCGCCGCCTGTTCCTGCGCCGGATGCGGTTAGCGTGGTGCTAACGCCTTGACAAACCTGTGTTAATGGGCAGCCGGATATTTGGGCAACGGGACTTGGATTTACAACAACCGTAAAACTTTCGCTGTCGGTACATCCGTTTGCAATTGTAACGGTTACAGAATAAATGTTGTTACCCACGTTTGTTGGTATTACATTTATTGAGGCAATATTCGCTCCGTTACTCCATGAATAAGTGCCACCTCCTGTTGCCGTTAATGTTGTTTGCATGCCTAAACAGATAGGTGTATTACCGGTTATCTGAATCGTAGGGCTTTCGTTATATGTTACACAAGCTTCCTCAATATCATTAATATTACAAACCCCATCTGCCTGAATTACCCTTGCACAATTTTGAATATCACAAATACTTGCACCTGTAACAATTTGTGTAGTAAACGTAAGCGTAATATTTCCTCCCATTGGCACAATAAGAGGAACAGAAGTTAATGTGCCGTTATTGCTGTTATAAGTAAAATCGCCAGATGGAGGCACAAAGGCAAGTTGATTTACCGGCAGAACATCTTCAACGATTACATTATTTATATCACTGGTCATGCTTGAATTATACAATGTAATAGTATAGATTAACTGGTTGCCAATGCTTGTAGTTACGGTTTTGCTTATTGTTAAAATACCTTCATAACCAGGGGTGACAATATCCTCTGTAGCTCCACCTGTTATACAGATGCCGGGTAAAGTTGTAAGTCTGTTGATAATATCAACGCCAGGTACTGCATCGGCATTAACCGACAGGTTCAACGTTAAGTCTGTACAACCATTGAACCAATCTGCAGGATGAATTACGGCTTCGCCCGTTGCAGTGTTAAAATCAGGATTTGTAGTATTTAAAGTAATACCTATTGGTATTTCATACTGTAAACTGATATCAGAAGCCGGTTGCGGTCCACTGTAACACACATGATAGGTGATTGTAAAATTGTTACCAATACAGGGGGTAGAATTGGTGACCGTGCTTATAATTGTTAGTTGTGTCTGACTTGTTTCAATAATACTTACATCATCAAGGTAACTATAAGAACCTGCATTATCCTGATTTGCAATTGTAATATAATTAAACGATTGTCCGGCAGGTATGGTATAGTTTATTGAGTAGTAATTCCAATCAGCAAGGTTTAGCGTTTGACTTAAAGGATTAACCGGTGTAAAGGTTCCACAACTTGTCCAATTGCCCGGCAATGAACAAGGAGGATTTTCAGAAAGCCAAACTCTGAAAATAGGGGGACATGCTAAAGATTTTGCGTGCGCCCAGAAAGAAATCAAATATGTGTGACCTGAAACTAACGGAGTACTTAGGTTGAAACAAACGGCTTCTCTATTACTACTACCAAAACCAGCTAGCCCGAAATAATAAGTACCGCTATGTGGAAATGGGTTGTTTAAAAGAGCACAACCTATTCCATTTTGTAATGCACCACCTGGTGTCATTATATTATTTTCAAATAAATCTGGAGAATTAGAACTTGTAATTCTAAAAAAATCATGTAAATTATGCAAAGCTGTACTTTGTATTTGTGGAGGTAGTTCAAAATCTCCATAACACACTAGGTTTTCGTTACATCCAGAATTAGCTTCACATAAAGGTAATGGTGGCGCAGTAACATCAACAAATATATAGGTCATGTTACTTTTCTGGTGTGCGGCATTTTCAGGTCTGTATCTTAATACTGCTGTACCTGTAAAAGTTCCGCCGGTCTGATAAGTGAAGCTTGTAGTTGAATTAATAATAATCTGACCGTCCCCGTCAACTATATCGGGGCAGGAAATGAAATCTGCCTCATTGTCGTTTGTCAGAATATCGTTTGTGCCGCTTGCGGTAAATGTAATAGGTTGACCTGCTTGTACCGAAAAGTTAGCGCCTGTATTATTTAAAGAATATGACCTAAAATCGTTAGTGCCGGCCACAACCCGTTTCAATGAAGCAGGGCAGCCGTTCGGATAATTTATTACCGGTAAAGGCGTACTGTTCCATGATGCACCGGTTCCATAATTACTTGTTATATCATATCCCATTGCACAAAGCGCCTGAACTTCATTAATGTTCGGACTCCGTTGGATAAATCCGCTATTTAAGTTATAACCTGGATTCATGACAAAACCGTTAATATTATTACCGCAATTAAAATGACTATAGCTTGAACCTGGACTAAAGGTTTGTTGTGTATATACTGTCTGTGATGTAGTAACACCTGTAAATTGTAAATTATTAACACAAGTTTGATTTAATTGAGTGTTAGCAATTACAGTGTTAAACCATGTATCATAACAATCATTATCAACATCAAAAGCTGCACCACTGGCATCAACAATAAGAGGATTGCCTGATATTTCTAAATAAGTATCAAATATATCATATCTTCCGGGATTGGTTTGTGATAAAGTACTATTACCAAAACCTGTCGTATTACCGTTTATATGAGCTCCGAAACCAAGCATATGCATAGCTTCATGCAAAGCAATAGTATAAAAATCCATCGTTGCACCTATATTATTTGATGTAATATTGTAATTCCAGTGAAAATTGGTATTGACAAAATTAAACTGCATGAAACCATGATAAAATTGCGTAGTTGCAAGTGGCGTATTTGACAAATTGAAAAATGGGTCATAACCTGTATTAATGTATTTCCAGATAGCACCGTAAGACAAACCTGTTTTTCTATCTAAAAACCATTGACTACCTTGACCTCCTACCCAAAGCTGGTCAGCCGGGAACACCGATTCTCTGACTTCAATTTCGATAAATCTGCATATAGGGAAAAGCTCCTCCCCTGTAATACAATTTAACGAGCCACTTTCACCAGGG
>JACQWN010000235.1:0-2072 GCA_016209245.1 Bacteroidia bacterium | reverse complement strand
CCCTTATTAAAACCGCCCGTCTTTCTGCGCCCAAAGTGGTAAATTCCGTCTGTGTTGGCGATGATTGATCATTAAAACCTGTAGTAAGAGCAGGGTTATCATCACCCTCTACAAAATTAAGCCTGAAAATTCCGGCAATTTCCGAATAATGTGTAATGGTAATATTTTCCAATAATGTACTGTCTCCAAAGCGGTCATATACGTACATAGGCGGTATGTATTGTTCACCGGTTACGGGATTAGTGATGGGTCCGTTTAAATTATATCCTTTATTAATTTGAGGAGTTGGCGGTATAACGGTATTCTCAAAAGCATAGCTTAATTCAGAAGTGTTGTTTTGTACATCGGTTGCTGTCGCTATTAAATAATCCCAGCTCACATAACTTATATTGGCATTCCAGTTCCCCACCCCATCGACTGTAATGCTTGCAAGATATTCATTCGCATTTTGATCCCCTGTGCTGCCGAATACCTCGATAATATCACCGGGCTGCGAGGTGCCGGTGATAGTATTGCCGGCGAAGCTGGTAATTACAGGAGGCTGTTTGTCGTTGTTCACGCCAGGTCGCATGAGAATTGCCCTGTAATTATTGAAAATACGGTTACCTGATATCAAGTGTCCGGTTCCGTCAAGGATACCAAAACCATTACTCCCGCAATATGCAATGGTATTCCCTTCACCCGATGAAGTTCCGCCGGTTATAGACTGGTTTGTGCCCCAGTCGTAATACAGCCCGTGGTCCTTTATACCCTTATCTGTTGCAAGTTCATAATCGGTTCCTATAAAGTTACCCTTTACCGTAAGTCCGGTGCAAGAGCCAAACCGTACGCCTGATACTGCATTTATGGGTGAACTGTTATTAATCCGTGTTATTACATTGCCTGTAAAAGTAAAACCGGCGCATCCGTAAGCATATATTCCGCAATCGGTAAAATAATCAAACTGTATTCCTTTAATAATAGAATTATTTGCCTGTGATATTGTAATACCTGCATTTATTATTCCCTGTCCGTTAACGATTATTGCCGGTTTGCCAGGTTCCCATCCGGCTTGGGTTGTACCGTCAATGATAAGTGTTTTTGTAAGATGCGGTAGTTGCTGGTATAGATAAATTATGTATGGATCTTGTCCTGGTATAGCAAAAACTATTATAACCAATCCGGGCGTGTCGTTCGCCTTACGGAACGCCCATTGCAGCGTACCGTACATTTCAGGAGAACATAATGTATCCACGTAATTATATGGATACACAAAAGGGTCTACATCGGTGGTCTTGGTTACTACTAAAGTGTCCATGGCATAAAGCCGGATTGTTGACAGGCAAATCAATATGGCTGTCGTTATTGGTTTTAGGGCAATTTTTTTCATAATTTCTGGGTTTAACCGGTTAATATTTTTTTTATTGTTATTTCATTGTTTTGTATCCTATATTGCTGTCTGCTTCTAATGTGCTGTCAGCTTTGCGTCGCATATAGCATTCTGCTTCTAATTGGCTGAGTACTTGCGACGCTTGGATGAACGCCATTCTTTTTACACAGGGCTTACGCCCTGTGCTACAAATATTTCGCCCCTTCGGGGCTGGCATTCTTTGTATGTTTTCTGCTATTTTCATTTCTTTATATTCTTTGCAACATTTCTTAAAAAATCCTACTAATCCTTTAATCCCACAAATCCAGGTTCAGACATTTATTTATTGAAATACAATGAAGCAGTGTTTTGTCCAGCTAAATCCGTCACAAAAAGAGTCGCTGTGCTGAATGCTTCCCACTGCGCCTGGGTAATAGTCACCTCGAACCGGGCTTCCTTGCCCAGCATGGGAAATTCATTGTCAGCATAACTAAGAAAATACGAACCATTCTGATTTATTATGGTTACTTCGGCATCTGATACATCGTTCTGATTTTGCGCCGTACCAAGCATGAAATGTACGGTTTGCGCCTGCGAAATATCGCTGATTTTAAACGATACTCTGTATTTTGTAGGGTAGGCGTCAGGCGCACCAGTTTCAATAAACGGCATCAGCATCAGATCCAATAACTTCACAGGCGAAGTCTGCGCTTTACTTACTTGC
>JACQWN010000234.1 GCA_016209245.1 Bacteroidia bacterium | reverse complement strand
TCAGGCAGAAGGTTCTTACGAGTACGAGTTCAGCGCAAAGCAGTTGGGCTATGCGGCAGGGACGTATATCCTCAAAATGGATATAAATAACGAGGTGAACAGTTACTGGTTAGTGGAACTGAAGTAAAATATAAAAAATTATAAAAATTAGTTATTAACAAAAAAAAATAAAAAATTATGCGATACATAATGATTTCAGCTTTATTTTTGCTATATGCAATAAAGAGCTACACCTGCACTTTTACATTATCGTTATACGATAGCTTTGGCGATGGATGGAATGGAAGCACATTGACCGTTCAGGTTAATGGAGTAAATGTTTTAACAAATATTACACTTTCAACCGGACTAGGTCCTGCTACATTTACCTTTACCGCCAACGACGGCGATATCATTACTACAATATTTTATGGCTCCGGTCTTTGGGAATCGGAATGTAACTATACTATTATTAATAACCTTGGGCTTCCGAATTTTGCCGATGGTATGAATAATACGGTACCTACAGGCGGAACTTTTGCGGCCGACTGCGGACCACCGCCTCCTCCGCCTACCTACGATGACCCTTGCACGGCTCAGCCCCTCACTGTTGGCGCTACATGTAATTATATTGCCTATACTACACAATGGGCAACCGGTTCCCCTGTTCCAAATCCATCGTGTTCATGGAGCTATATGGGTGGTGATGTTTGGTTTTCAGCAATTGTTCCTGCTTCAGGACGTTTGACAGTGGACATTGCTGCATTGGGGATGCTCGAAGGTGAATTAGCAATCTATTTCGGTCCTAATTGCAACACCCTGACCGAATTACATTGTGTCGCAACTTCATGGATTGACCCCATACCTGAAATTTTCGTTTATACAAGCGATGGATTAGCAGGTCAAACAGTATGGATTCGTATATGGGAACCTAATAATGATAACCCTGGTATTTTTAATATATGTGCGTATGAAACTCCGCCTCCTCCTGCTAATGATGACCCTTGCACAGCTCAGCCATTGACTGTTAATGCCACTTGCACATATTCAACATATACTACATATCAGGCAACTCCATCGGCTGTTGCAAATCCATCTTGCTCATGGAGCTATATGGGAGGCGATGTGTGGTTTACCGCAGTAGTACCTGCCTCAGGACGACTGACTGTTGATATTGCCGCTTTAGCCATGACCGAAGGGGAAATAGCTGTTTACTACGGACCTGATTGCAGTAATCTTACTGAATTACACTGTATCACTTCAGCATGGAACAATCCCATGCCAAGTATTGAAATCCAGACAATTGACGGCTTAGCTGGTCAGACAGTATGGATTCGGGTGTGGGAAGTCAATAACGATAACCCCGGCGATTTTAATATTTGCGCTTTTGAAACTCCACCGCCACCTGCAAATACTGACCCCTGCAATGCAATAAATCTCACTGTCGGCCCATCATGCGTTTTTACTACCTATAGCAATCAATATGGTGAATTATCATCTGTCCCGTTACCTTCGTGCGAATGGAATGTCCTTTTAGGCGACCTTTGGTTTACAGCTACCGTTCCAAATTCAGGCCGTTTACAAGTGCAAACAGGCCCAATTGATGTAACCCAAGGTGGAATGGCAATTTATAATTGATACAAATCTCTATACTCCCGAAGAAATTATCGAAAATGTGCTTGTTACAGGTTGTCTCGAAGCATCTAATGTTACATATTGCGGCGATAATACCGCTGTCGGTTATTTCACTACCGGACAGATCTCCGGCTTTGAAACAGGTATTATCATGGGTTCCGGGCCCGTTGATGCAATCAGCGGTGTTGACGAAGGTGATAATATAGACTATGACTGTATTACCGAACCCGGAATTTATAATGACATGTCAAGTATATCTGCTTCAAATGGCGGTTCAACCTCGATTTATGATATGAATGTTATTGAATTCGATTTTGTTCCCAGCTCCGATACTACAATCTTCAAATTCGTCTTCGCATCCGAGGAATATGATGCTTACGAATGTACCGCTTATAATGATGTCTTCGCCTTTTTTGTCAGCGGACCCGGAATAAGCGGACCTTATTCCGATAATGCAATTAATGTAGCTTTAGTACCCGGTACCTCCACTCCTATTACTATTTCTACTATAAATAACGACCCTTCATGCTGCGTTGGCTGTAATACGTATTATACCGATGTTGTCCCATCGGAACAACTTTGGGTTCAAGGTATGACGCTGCCTATAGAAGCGGTTATGGCTGGATTAACACCTTGTGAAACATATCATATAAAGTTTGTCGTCTGTGATGCCGGCGACGGCGTTCTTAATACTTTTGTGTTTTTTCAAGGCAGCTCATTTACTTCAGGCGGCGATATTACTATGAATCATCATAGCGCTACAGGAGTTGATGACCAGGTTTATGAGGGCTGTCAGAACTATTTTGTTTACTCAAGGGTTGATACTACTACTTTAGCTGATTCGGCTGAAGTCTTAATTTCAATTTCCGGAACAGTTAATGTAAATACAGATCTTGATACAATTCTGCCGACTCAATTCTGGCTTCCGCCTGGTATTATGTCTGATACTATTCCTTATACTGCAATATCCGACGGCATAGCTGAAGGAACCGAATATTTAATAATCAGCTTGATTAACGGTTGTCCTTGTAATCAAACTACTACTATCGTTGATACAATTTTTATTTTCGATAATTTTGATTTACAAGCTGCAATCGGCGGCGATACTTTGATTTGTCTTAGTCAATCGGCTACTATTTCTACTACCGTCAATCCCGCTTTCAACCCGGGCGATATTAGTTATCTATGGTCTACCGCAGCTACAACAAATTCTATTACTGTAACACCAAATACAACTACTACTTACTTTGTTACAATTCAGGATCCTTGCTCACAGACAGCAATATTATCACATACTGTTACTGTGATTCCAACTGTAGTTGCAGCATTCACGGTAATTCCCGACAGTGTATGCACAAATGAAAATACTACGATAACTTTTACCGGGACAGCCGGGCCATCTGCAATTTATACGTGGAATTTTGACGGAGGAACTGTCGCCTCAGGTTCCGGGCAAGGCCCATATCAGGTTTATTGGACTACAGCCGGGCAACCAACAATTACTCTGAATATGAATGATAACGGATGCATGGGTTATGGAGAGGAAGATATTACAGTCAGCCAGATACCTACATCGCCGTTTACTGTTGTACCTACTATTATTTGTTCTGGCGATACTTTAACAATAAATTATAACGGAAATGCGAGTCCCGCTGCCTTTTATCTCTGGGATTTTGATGGCGGTGCCGTTATTTCCGGTTCGGGACAAGGACCTATTCAGGTTAACTGGACTTTGCCTGGGAACCATGATATAACTCTTGAAGTTAAGGAAAATGGCTGTACTTCACTCGAAACTGTTATAACTGTTTTTAATCCTGCACCTCTGAATATTGTTCCTTCTACCAGCAACATTGATTGTCCGGGCAATGCCGGCCAAGCCAGCTTTGACGTTTCAGGCGGGGTAAGTCCTTATATTTACAATTGGTCTCCTAACCCTCCGCCTCTGCAGATGGGTGATTATACAGTTACAATTACCGATCAGCTCGGTTGTTACGATACTTATTCATTCTCTATTACTTCACCTAATCCGTTCGTTTATGTTCCTGCATTTACAAATCTTAATTGCTACAACGATAACAGCGGAAGCATTACAACAAGTTTAACTGGCGGCTCCGAACCTTATACTTATAAATGGTCGCATGATAATTTGAATCAGTTCACCCAAGATTCGGCCGTTACAGGTTTGAGCGCAGGAACATATTACCTGACCATTACCGATGATAGTTTATGCACAGTTAAAGATACATTTTATATCAGTCAGCCCGCACTATTGGTTACTTCCATTACTTCAAGCACAAATATCAGTTGCTTTGGCGATAACAACGGCTCTGCAACTGCTGTCGCTTCAGGCGGTACAGCACAATATACTTTTCAATGGAACGATCCGCTCAATCAGGCAACCCCGCAAGCTGTTAATCTCCCTGCAGGAAATTATTCAGTTACAACTACCGATGCACATTCATGTACGGCAACCGCTTCTGTGACACTGACACAACCTACCCTGTTTACATCTACAATAACAGGAACCGATGTAAGTTGTTATGGCGGCAGCGATGGTACTATTACTGTCTCACCAACAGGCGGAACAACACCATACTTCCACGAGTGGTCGCCCCAACAACCTAATAATTTCAATATTGACGGGCTTAGCGCCGGTGTTTATTGGGTTACAATATCAGATGCCCATTCCTGTACAACTCTTAATAACTACATTATTAACGAACCCGATTCCATTACTTATATAATGACTTCAACGCCTGTTACATGTTTCGGCTATAATAACGGAACGGCTGTAATTACTATTACAGGTGGCGGAACTCCTAATTTTACTTTTTCATGGTCGAACGGCCAGATGTTCAATCATCCTTTTTTATCAAAAATTCTTGCAGCAGCAGGTACATATACTATTACAATTACTGACGCTGCCGGGTGCACCCTCTCAACATCAGTTCAAATTACTCAACCGGCTAAAGTAATGGTAACAGTTCCACCCACTCAATATATGTGTACTAACGGCTCGAAATCAATATATGCTTCGGCTACCGGCGGGCATCCAGGCTATACTTATACATGGTCAACAAATCAAACTACAAGCATGATTACTGTTGCACCTGCCCATACAACTCTATACAATGTATTTGCAACCGATATTTTAAATTGTACAAGCGAGCTTGCTTATGTCAAAGTCGTTGTTTACCCTCCATTATCTTTTGATGTCACTGTCAGTTCCGATACAATATGCCCGGGAGAAGATGTAACTTTTGCCGCTCATACAGTGGGTGGCGAGTCTCCTTATATTTATACACTTAGTCCGGGTATTACAGTTCCGCCGACATTTATCATGCATCCTATAGCAACAACAACATATTCACTTACAGTTTCCGATGTATGTGAAACACCTGATGAAACTGATGAAGTTACAATATATGTTATGGTTGAACCTTCAAACGATTTTTATCCAAGCATTACATCAGGATGCACTCCTCTTACGGTTCAATTCAATGAAACAAATGATATGGATAACAGAACATTCGATTGGGATTTTGGCGACCCGGGCGGATTAAACCATGACACTCAGCAAAACCCGTTTCATATATATCAAAACCCCGGCGATTATTCAGTTTCATTAACTACAACCTCCGAGTTTGGTTGCATTTCGTTAAATGTAATGAATAATCTGATTCATGTGTATCCTTCACCCGATGCATGGTTTACAAATACACCTGATGTGGCGGATATATTAGACCCGACTATACATTTTACTAATCAATCCACTCTCGCTTATGTAAGTAACTGGATTTTTGGAGACGGAAGCGATACTGTAACAGCGGTAAATCCTGTTCATCAATTCCGCGCACCTGGCGAATATTATCCTAAATTAATTGTAGAAACCGAACATCAATGCAAGGACAGTGTTATAGGAACGCTTATTATCATTAATGATAAATATACATTTTTTGCCCCTACAGCTTTCAGCCCCGATGAGGATGGAACAAATGACTTGTTTAGTCCCAAGATACATGGGCTTCAGCAAGGAAGCTATCATTTATATATATATGACCGTTGGGGTGAAATTATTTTTGATACCGACCGTTATGATGTAGATCCCGAATCAGGCCGTATTAACTATGGTTGGGACGGAAAAGCAAAAGCCGGGCGCAAAGCTGTCAAGCCGGGTGTCTATACATGGTTTCTGATTTATAAAGATTTGTCAGATATCGAGCATGTCGAATCGGGGTCGGTTACCGTGATAAGATAATCTTCCATTTCGCCCTTTTTTGTTACACACTCTTTTTCTGCGAAAAAAAATTGCCGCTGAATTGTTTTTTAATACTTATTGACTTTTTATCTCTATATTTGTCAAACCAAAAAGTTGTGGCGCCAAAGGCGCCATGACTTGAATTCACCAGCCCCCCTGTTCGCGCTCGACTTAGTCGAGTGCGCATAAGAGGAAATAACAGATGTAATATATTTGTCGTATTATTAACCTGGCTAAAATTTGTTTTTAAAGGTACCCATTAATAAATAAATTTGCAGTTATGAATCAAACAAAAAAAACTGTAAAAGTATTTCTACCCTGGATGCCTGATAATATCACTCATCGTAATGAGATGAAAGATATTCTGGTGGATGCCGGGCTGGAAGTTATTCCTGGTGATGATTGTCCGCAGGATGAGCAGGCGCTAATGCTGGGAGTTAAAGAAGCTGTTACAGGCGCAGACTGTTCCATTCATATTTTAACATCATATTATGGTAAAACGCTTGGATTCGATAATACGCTTTCCATAGCTAAATTTCAATTTAATGAAGCCAAAAAGTGCGTTGCAGAAAAACCCGGCTTTAAAATCTTTACATGGTATCCGGCAAATATAGTTGGAGAGCAAAAAGAACCTTTGCAGGAGGCATTTATCAATGAAATCAGGCATGGTATTACTGCAAATATAGTATTCACTTCTATTGCTTCTCCTATACAATTAGTTGACGATATTCGTTCTATGATGGAATCGGAGGAGAAAACACATTTCGATGTAAATAATACCGAGATTTTTGTCATGTTCAACGAGCTTGACCAAGGAGAAGCAGAGAGCATTGTTGATATGCTTAGAGACATCATTTCGGTGGAAAAGCTGAATATTATCCAGGACTGGGCGCTTCCTTTTGTCCAGCAGGTATGGAAAAAAGTAGGCGGCGCAGCAACCAATACTCCAATCCTACTTATAGGTGATGAGAATCCTGATGTAAATAAAGGCAAAATCTTTAAAGCTCCAAAGGTTGTATCATTAATAGTTTCCGGAGAACTGATACCGCTGGAAATTAAAATGCAATATGATAAAATAGTTGAAACTATTGAAAAATGAAAAAATGTTTTCATTTGCTTCGAACTTCAGTTGCCACGAGCTTCAGCTCGTGGAATAGAATAGTAAAGAAATAATATTTAATAATAGGGCTTCAGCCCTTTAAAAAATTAAAATATGCCATTCATAAAAATCTGGATTCACGCAGTCTGGTCAACCTACAACCGCGAACCCTTGCTGAAAAAAGAAATCCGGCAAAAGGTATTTGCTCATATCCGGGAAAATGCAAAATTAAAAGGAATATACCTTGACCATATAAATGGTTATGTCGAGCATGTCCATTGCTTAATATCTATGAATGCCGACCAGAATATTGCAACAATAATGCAGTTATTAAAAGGCGAATCTTCTTTCTGGATAAACAAGCAAAAACTGACCAATACGAAATTCGCCTGGCAGGATGAATATTTTGCAGTTTCAGTCAGCCATTCACAAATAGATTCTGTACGGAAATATATTCTGAACCAGGAAATACATCACAAAAAGAAAAACTTTCAACAGGAATACGATGAGTTTATTGAAAAATATGGATTTAGTGTCTATAAGGGCTAAAGCCCTGTTTTTATATTATTTTCATTTAAACCACGAGCTGAAGCTCGTGGCAACTGAGCTCGTGGCAACTGAGCTCGTGGCAACTGAGCTCGTAGTTACTAATAGAATATTCCTTTACAATTAATGCAATGCAAGAAACAAAAATTTGTCCCTATCCCGGACTGCGACCCTTTACCGAAGAAGAATCTATATTCTTCAAAGGTCGCGATCTTCATATACAGCAGATAATCGCACAACTAGAAGAGAAAAAATTTGTGATGCTGACAGGCGCATCAGGAGATGGGAAATCATCCGTGGTGTATGCCGGAGTGATTCCAAACGTCAGAGCCGGATTTTTCAAAGCAAAATTCAATAAATGGGTATTCGTGGATTTCAGACCTGAACGTTCGCCGTTGAAAAACATGGCAGGAGCTCTGGCAAAACATCATGGATTGGAACAGGAGAAAGTAGAGAAACGGTTGACGAGCGGATTTTCATCCTTGCTCGAAGTGTATAAATCATCGAAGTATTATTTGGATATGGAGAGTGAACAATATATAAGTGCAGATGAAAAGGCGAAGAAGGAGCTAAAGAGGAAAGCTGCGAATCTGTTCATACTGGTGGACCAGTTCGAGGAGTTTTACACGAACATAGAGAATTTCAGCCAGGGAAAACCTACTTTGGATGCCCAGTTGGTAGTTAATATATTTCTTGAGACAGCGAAAATAGCATTAGAAAAAAAGCTCCCTGTCTATATAATATTCACGATGCGCTCAGATTTTATTGGGCAGTGTGCTGCATTCAGAGGATTGCCGGAGTATATCGGGTACAGCCAGTTTTTTGTACCGAGGTTAAAGCGGAGGGAGATTTACCAGGTAATCGAGGATCCGGCAAAGATGAGCGGGAATAATATTTCGAGGAGGTTATTGGAGATATGAATATATGAATTGCACGAAGGTTTTGACCAGTTGCCTGTATTGCAGCATGCATGGAATCAG
>JACQWN010000233.1 GCA_016209245.1 Bacteroidia bacterium | reverse complement strand
CTGCCTTACGATGTTCTTGAAGTCGTGCAGGAAATGAATCTTCCGGCAGGAACGCTGAATGTTATAGTGGCAGCACAGCAGAACGAACCGCAGTACCCGACTGTAGAAGAGCTTGAAGAACAAATTATTGAGCTGCTCGGCGAAAATCAGTTGCTCGAAAATGAGATAATCAGACAGAAACTGCTCCACGATGAAAAACCGGCTGCTAAAATTGAGCTTGAACAAACAACGCTGCTTCCATCTAAAAAAGCGCTTGCAGAAGAATTGATAGTTGAAGAACAATTTACCGAAAGCAGGGCTAAAATTCAAGAGATTGTGTTGGAAAGTACCGAGCCAGAAGAGGATTCTCAGTTCGCCGCTCTGATGAATACCATACTGATAAACTTGTCATAGTGAAATAATATTTTTTTATAGTGAACCGCCTGCAAGGCGGTTCACTGTTTATTTAATGAGACATTTCATAACATATATTCTCTATTTATTATTCCCCTGCCTTCATGCCCGATAACCTGTCTTTGAGTGGATAAAATGCGCCGGAGGAGCAAGTGCAGGTTCCCGAGCATTTTGACAGGTAATTACTTTTTATTATCTTTGTACCAGCCTGATAGATTATAAATTCCATAATACGCAAACACCCAATCCGTTAGAGATGAAAAAAATGATTTATATCTGTAACATTATTATAATAATGTTCGCATTATCTGTTCAGGCACAGGATAACCATTATTGGTATCAGCAATACGGAGCAAGATCAACCGGCTTGTCAGGGGCTGTTATTGCCGGAATACGCGATAACAGTGCTATTTACTATAATCCTGGAGCTATGTCTTTTATAGATGAAAATTCTGTTTCGGCAGATGCAACTGTTTACTCTATGTCGTTTTTAAAAATCAAGAATGGGCTCGGTACCGGAAACGATTTATCGTCAAGCCCTGTTATGATTTATCCACAGGCGATTTCAGGAATTTTACAATTAAAGAAAATTCCAAGATTAAAAATAGGATACGGTTTGCTGACACGTAATAAAAGTAATCTGTCAATTAACGAAAGAGTTGAAATGGATATTGACATATTGAAAAATATTAATGGTACCGAGAGATATGTAGGCGCTTTTGAATATAATGCAACCCTTGATGAAGAATGGGCGGGATTTGGCCTTTCATGGAAATTTTCAGAAAAATTTGCTGCCGGTTTCAGTAATTTCGCTTCAATCCGCATACATTCCACCCGTAATTTTTTATATATAAGAGCATTTCCAAAAAATAACTATGCTATAACCATGGAAGGAGACACACTTCCCTTTTATACGGCAAGTATCAGCAATTATGAAGATATAAAATATACAAACGTAAATCAGTTATTTAAATTCGGCTTTGCATATAATAGCAAATTTTTAAATTTAGGTGCGACTATAATATCGCCTGGTATCAGGTTCAATATGGTTGATCTTGGGAAAGTACAAAGGGAAGCGACCAGGTCGAATATCAGCAGCGACTCACAGGGTGAATATATTTCACGTCCTGATTATATTGCTATTGACCGGCAGGATAAATTACCGGTTTATTATAAATCACCTTGGTCAATCGGTGCAGGGCTTGAAATTCGGTATAATAATAATTCTTTGTTTGCATCGGTTGAATATTTCAGTAAAATTGACCAATATTTCCTGATAAAAGCCGATATTAGAGAAGATTATGGTATGCCGCCCGGTGTGATGGATAATGTCAATGAACAAACAGGAGGGGAATTTCTGACTGTCAGCAGAGCTGCGGCATCAGTTACTAATTTTGCCATTGGTTATGAGTATAGAATTTCTCCTGCTTTTGCCGTTCAATGCGGGTTCAGAACCGATTACAATCATCAGAAAAACGCAGATTATAAAAAATATGTTTATTTACCGCGACTTGCCGGCAGCTATTGGGATCTTTATCATTTAAGCTTAGGCGCTTTTGTTAAAAAAGATAGGCATTTTCTCTCACTTGCTTTGAATTTCACTTACTATTATGAAAGCGATACATGGCAAATTATTAATTTAAGCGAACCTTATGAATATAATACTAATACAAGAGAAGAGCTTCGGGGAGACCGTAAGCAAGATGCAGAACTATCATTCAGAGGATATGCGGTTATTGTAGGTTATACCAGGATTATTAAAGATTAATAACTATTTAGGTATGGACGTTATTATCCCATAAAAGTACGAAAAAAATACGAATTTACGAATTACGAAGTGATACACCGGTGGGCAGATTCGTAATTCGTAAATTCGTAACAAATTCGTACTTCGGTGAAATAATCTATGATAAAAATACCGACCTAAATAGTGTCTGTCCATAAACTCTGAATATGACACGAATTGCACGAATTAAAAATATTTTTTTCCTGTAAATTCGTGTAATTCGTGTCGATATATTTATTTGTGTATTGACATTACAGACAGACACTAAATAGTAACAAAAATTAAATTATATGACAATATTACTAAAGAACGCTACTTTTATTGATTGGCAAACTCTTCATTTAAACAAGACGCACATTATTGTTGAACAAGGACAAGAAGGTGGACTAAAATTTCTGAAAACGCTGCCAAAAAATCCGGAAAATTATTCTATAATTGATTGTTCCGGAAAATTTGTGACTAAATCATTTGCCTGTGGACATCACCATGTATATTCAGCATTGGCAAGGGGAATGGGAACTCCAAAAAAGACACCTGAAAATTTTTATGAAATTCTGCAATATATCTGGTGGAAGCTCGATAAAGCCCTTGACAAAGATATGATTGAAGCAAGCGCACTTGTAACTGCAATTGCATGTGCTAAAAACGGTGTAACTTTTATTATTGACCATCACTCTTCGCCTGATTGTATTGACAATTCTCTGGAAATAATTGCAAACGGCTTTGAAAAGGTTGGAATATCACATTTACTCTGTTATGAAATAACTGATCGCAATGGTGCCGGCAAGGCAGAAAAAGGTCTTTATGAAACTAACAGCTACTTGCAAAATTATCAGGGCTTGGTCGGATTACATGCATCATTTACAGTAGGAAATAACACTCTTCAAAAAGCAGCCGAGCTTGCTCAAAAATATAATTCCGGCATACATATCCACGTTGCTGAAGATTTATATGACCAGATACATTGCCAGAAAAAATTTAACATGCGGGTAATTGAACGTTTGAAAAATAACGGTGTGCTTGATTTCCCAAAAACAATACTAGCGCATTGCCTTCATCTTAATAAACGAGAAAAAGAAATTATAAAATCATCACAAGCATGGGTAGTTCAGAACAGCGATAGTAATATGAACAATAATGTTGGTTTTTTCAATTCTTCAGGGTTAGGCGATCGCATCATGCTTGGCACCGACGGTATGCACAGCGATTTGCTTCGCAGCGCTAAAATGGCATTTCTTATAGGCCAAAGATTCGATGCTATTGATTTTGAAAAGGCATACCACCGATTCAGAAATATTCATAATTATATACAAAAAAATAATTTCAGCGGAGATAATGATAATAATCTTGTAGTGCTTGATTATGATACTCCTACTGAAATTAACCGGAATAATTTTTTAAGCCATTTTATTTATGGTATCGAAAACCGGCATATAATACATGTGATTTCATCAGGGCGATTAATTGTAAAAAACAGAAATATTCTGACTGTAGATGAAGAACAGATTTTAAATTATTCCAGAAAAGCAGCAAAAAAATTATGGGAAAAGATGAAAAAATAAAGTTGCAATTAAAGATTTTTATTATTTTTAGCATTTTATTAACTGACATTTCGGACTTCATAACTGTCAGATAATCAGTTAATAAAAATTTATAAAATTATTTTTAAAAAGGATATATAGGACTGTTATCAGCAAGGTATGACATTGAGTTTGTTGCAGATTCAGAAAATATTATTATCTTTGAACAAATATTAAATCAAAATGAAACCAAGAATCTATGTGGACACATCTGTAATTGGAGGCTATTTTGATAAGGAATTTGCAGATGCAACACAACAATTGTTTGAACTTGTAAGAAAAGGAGAGATTATTATTGTCTATTCAGAAATAACAGAGGATGAGTTGTTTGACGCACCAAAGAATGTACGCGACTTTTTTGATGGGCTTCCGAAGAATCAACTCGAAATAGTAGAACTTACTGAACAAGCAAACCAGCTTGCAGACACTTATATATCAGAAAAGGTAGTTGGTAAGACGAGCAGATCCGACTGCTTACATATTGCATTAGCAACTATAAACAGAGTTGACATTTTAGTAAGTTGGAACTTTAAGCATATTGTGAACATTGGAAAAATCCGTGGATACAATTCGGTTAATTTAAAACTTGGCTATCCGACATTAGAAATACGAACACCAAAAGAAATTTTATCTTATGAAGACTGAAGAAATAAAATCAAAAACAGTAACCACTATCCAATTGTTGCGTCAGATACGTGATAACATAAGTTTGAAAATTGCAAACATGTCATTTGAAGAGTTGAAAGCTTATTTACGTGACAGAAAGAAGCAATTTCAAACGATGCCAAGCCGATAACAAACAACCGCTTCCATGCCTCGGCAGATATGTGTATTTTGTTAAATATTTAACTTGTATTTTTTTGTAATTCAGCTATATATGAAGTCCGAAATGTCAGTTATTAAGTTGTAAGATACACTTAAATTCATTGTATAAGAGGTTAAAATATATCGTTACAACATTTTTTCTAATTTATATTGTACTACCGTTATTTTCTCAGGGGCAACAATATACAAATGAAGAAATCAAAGCAGCATTTATTTTCAATTTTGCCAAATATATCACATGGAAAAATGAAAATACTATAAAAACTTTTGGAATAGGGGTAATTGGCCCTGAAAAAATGCAGAGTACATTTCAAAGCGTGTGTTCAAAGCGTAAATTAAAAAATGATGCTCCTATACTAATTATTCAAATAGATGATATTCAAAATATTCCTTATACACATATTCTATATGTTGATAAAACCCATTGTGAAGATTTGCCTGAAATAATAAAAAATATAAAGAAAAATACTTTGATTGTCAGCGATAATTGCGCTGATGAACAAAATATTATGATAAATTTTACAGATGCAGATCCTAAAAAGAAATTTGAGCTCAATATCAGAAATATTTTATTTGCCGATCTTGAGATATCAAGAAAAATTGTGACACTTGGCGGTGGAGAGGAAGCAAACTGGCAGGAATTAGTAACCAAAATTGACAACCAATTAATAACTGCGACACAAAAACTTCAATTGCAGATGGAGCAAATCAAAAAACAACAGGAAATAATTGATGAAAAAGTAAGGATATTAAAAGACAAGGAATTAGAAATTAAAAATAAAGGAGCGGCTATTGACAGCCAGGAAACTCAAATTATGAACCATGAAAAAATATTAAGATATCAGAAATACGGTATTGCAAAGCAGGAAGATAAGATAAAGGAACAAATGGCTACTTTAGAGAAACAAATGTCATCGCTAAAAAAACAACAACTGATTATATACCTTTTTTCTGCATTGTTTGTGGTTTTACTTAGCCTAGCGTATGTCATTTACCGGAGCTACATAAACAAAAAAAGGGCAAATAAACAACTGCAGGAGAAAAACAACGAAATTTTACTTCGAAACCAGGAAATAACACAACAGAAAGAAGAAATCGAAGCTCAGCGCGATCAAATTGAAATTCAACTAGATAAATTACTTCAGCAAAACGAAGAAATAAATCAGCAAAAGGAAGAAATACAAGTTCAGGCAGAACATGTGAACAATCTTAATAAAATATTGTTAAAAACGAATACTGTTCTGACTGCCAGCATAGAATATGCAAAAAAAATCCAGGAAGCGATACTACCATCCGATCAGCTTATCAGACAGTATCTTGAGAATTTCTTTATTTTTTTCAGGCCGAGAGATATTGTAAGTGGCGATTTTTATTGGTTCGCCGATAAGGGAGATAATTTTTATATTGCTGTAGTTGATTGTACCGGACACGGTGTTCCGGGCGCATTTATGTCAATGATAGGCAATACATTATTAAATGAAATTATTAACGAAAAACGCCTTTCTGACCCTGCATTGATACTCGACCGGCTTAATGAACGGATTTTATATGCTCTACAAAAGGGCTTAACCGGAGAAGAAGTTCAAAATGACGGTATGGATATTACTCTTTGTTCAATTGACAAAAAAATGACAAAAATGCAAATAGCATGTGCAAACCACATTGCTTATTTAATTGACGACATGAAGCTTAGTATAATCAAAGGTGATATTTATTCGATAGGTGATCCTCTTACCCGGAGAAAAAAAATTAAATTTTCAAATCATGAAATAAATATAAGATATATTGTTTGTATTATAGTCCGGATATCATCGCTTTTTTCAAATATTTCAAGGTCGCTTTTTTTTTCAAGATTTAGAAGGATAAAATGATTATAGTTCTGTGAAAACATTTTGATTAGTGTTGTCTTGCCCACCTGTCGTGCACCTCTGATTATCAGGGGCTTTCGTACAGGATTGTCTCTCCATATCAATAATTTATCTAGTAATTTCCGTGAATACATAACACAAAGTAAACCTTATTTTTTAAAAAATCCGATACAAAGTAAACCTTATTTTAGTAAATATGAGTAGCAAATTATAAATATTTAGTTTATATTTGCACAATCATTTATTTAATAAACAGGTATACAATTTATTAACATTAAAACAAATTACTATGAAAAAAATTACTTTACTATCAGCGTTATTTTTATGGTTGTTTGGTTCATACACACAAACTGTGTTTTTTGATAATTTTGAATCGGGGACAACTAATTGGACATTGACTTCACCATGGGGCTTAACAACTGCGCAGTCACACTCACCTACTAATTCATTGACTGACAGCCCAACAGGTAACTATGCCAATAATATCAATAAATCCGCAACCATGACAAGCGGAGTGGACTTATCTTCGGCATTGTCTGCCACGCTTACATTCTGGGGAAGATATAATATCGAAGCAGGATTTGATTATCTGTATGTGGAAATTTCAACAAATAATTTTACGTCATTTAACAATGTCGCTACATTTGACGGTCAAAACCTGACATGGACGCAATATACTTACGACCTTGGCGGTTATGTCGGATATTCAAATGTGAAAATCCGTTTCCGGCTTTTTACAGATGTGGGCTATGTCTTAGATGGCATGTACATTGATGATGTCGAGATAATCACTTCAAATGAAGACATGTCACCTCCATTGATTTTACATCAAGGTCCTGAATTTTATGAAGGAACGCTTGGAGCATTTCCTGTAACAGCGGAAGTTATTGATGTTTCCGGTGCCACCGATGTAATTATTCATTATTATGTAGATGGCGGTAATGAACTGTCCATTAATTATGATTCAGTTTCAGGAACAAATTACTATTTTTATATTCCTACTCAGGAAGAAGGAGCATGGGTACAATATTATATTGTGGCTACTGACGATTCTCCAAATGCAAATTCAGATTCCACCGATGTTTTTGAATATGTTGCAGGAAATCATATTATTCAGGACAATGGAGTAGTAGATTTCTATTCCGCTTTTGGTCCGGCTTCGGCAAGTACAGTTGCTGATGGCGCCGCTGTTAAGATTTCCCTTGGAAACACGACGTTGGTTACTGCCCTGATTCGTGGTTATACCGATATTGACCATCCAAACGACGATGTAGAATTTCATATTTGGGCTGATAGTAGCGGACTACCCGGCGCCGATATTATTACACCTTTCATGATTACTCCTGCTGCTTCACTTACTTATACCAGCGCTATGACAATTGTTGATCTGCGACCTTATTCAGCTCAACTTTCAAATCTTAATGGCGATTATTATATTGGATTTATTGTACCATCCGGTGTATCAAATACTACTATCACACAGCCAAGCGTCTTCAATCGCTCATATTATTTCGACGGCACCGCCTGGTCTTTTCTTGACGGCACCGACTACCATTTCAGAGCCGTTACAACTGCAAATGCAGATCTCGTTGGTCCTTCAATTATCAATAATACTATACCCCTATTTTATGAAAGTTTTCTCAATAATGACATGGTTGTAAATGCGGAAATTTCTGATCAGTCAGATATTGCTTCAATAGTATTCAATTATAGTGTTGACGGAGGCGCTCCAGTAAATGTTTCAGGCATAAATCTTGGTAACGATATATGGGAGTTTACGATACCGGAACAAGAACCAGGCGCATGGGTTTCATATTATATAGAAGCTACAGATAATGCCCCTCTTGGCCCATTTACTACTACAACTGATAATTATGAATATATTCAAGGAAATTATATATCTTATGATAGCGGTAATCCAAATAGTTATGTTCCTGTTAACTTAACAGGCACAGGTTATCCGTTTGTTGCCGTTAAAATTTCATTAGGAACTTATACTACTGATCTTGTTACTATACTGATAAGAAATTATTATAATGCTTCATTACCTAATGATGATATGGAAATTCATGTATGGAATGATGATGCCGGCTTACCTGGCACTGATATTATGACACCTTTCACTATAGCCTCTGAAGCTGGACCAGCTAATACTTTGGCTATGACAAGAGTTGATCTTCGACTTATTAATGGAGTTGACGGACTGTCAGGTGATTTTTATATTGGTTTTACAGTTCCTTCAGGTCAAAGTAATTTACTTGCTGATAGTGCAGGAACAAATATGCGTTCATTTTTTAGCGACGGCACCGCTTGGACTCAAGCTACAAGCGATTATATGATAAGAGCTATTACATCCGATTTATTAGTTGGAACTAAAAATATAAGTGGAGATAATTATATAGACATATTTCCAAATCCAATGCATCAAAGTACAAGCATTGAGGTTGATACAGGTGAACCTGTTGATAATATGAATCTTGAAATTTATAATACTTTAGGTGAAAGAGTTAATCCTGATATTTCAAAGAGAGTTTATTCATTTGACGTAAAACGCAGTTCACTCCCGGCAGGTTTGTATTTCTATAAAATATATAACGATAAAAGCATTATTGGCGAAGGAAAACTGATTATTCAATAAACAAAGAAAAAGCCTTGCTGATGCAAGGCTTTTTCTTTTATATATCATTCGGTGGAAAAAGTTAACGAAGTAACCGTACAAACCGCAAAAAAACCAATAGCTCCTTCACTCAGGTTAGTTTTAATATTTGCAGGAACTGCGTCAAAATAACCGCCATGCCACTGCGTTTCAAGAAGAAGACTGCGGATATATTCTTCATGTTCGGGTGTAATTGAATATTTCATTTCAGTAATAGTTGCTCCTACTGGAAAAGTTATTGTTTCTTTTTCTGGGGGAAATATCTGGCTTACATCTATAGTTGACAGTGAATAATACCATAAGCGGGTTCTGCAAAATTTATCATCAATAGAATCATATTCCGGTAAATTAGACCAATCAATGATCACTTCATACATAGCAGGGTCGGTTGGGTCATATATACCGCATACATAAGTAATTTTATATTGATTAGTTGTTCCTGAAACAGTATCATATTGAAGTAGTGAAAAAGGATTAACAGGTATCATATATGCCGATGCAACGTAAATCATTCCCTCAAAGATTATTTTCAACCTGTAAGTTTTTCCAACGACTGCCATCAAACTATCTGTCTTATATATTCCCGAACCTAATGGTTTTTCCTTTAAAACATAAATAGTATCATTTTCAGATATGGTAACATCAGCGCCCGAAACGGGTATTGGCGTTCCGTTAAGAACTGTAACAGGTCTTGTGAGCTTTATTTCATGTTCTTTAATTTCGTTGGTAAGCATACCATCTACAACTATCAGGTCGGTATATGTATTATCAAGAGGCCATTCAGTTTCTTCCTCGCAGGAGAAACATAAGAATAAAATTACTAATAAATTCCGGAAATTCATTTTTTGAAGAATAAAAAATTTTTTATTTTTTTCAATAACACTAACGGCTATAGGTTACTGACGTTTACGATAAAATATTTGCATTCCGGTCGCTCGTAGAATAATTTTACAAATAATATTGAACTTCCAAATACTTCTTTTCCGCCAATAATAGCAAACTGATGTTAGAGCTTTTCCATTATTTTATTTTTATTTCAATCCCTGTTTTCATTATTTCATATGCAAAAGGATTATTTATATTAAAATCGGATAGTAATATAGGGTGCGGTTCTATTCTGGTATCAATATCACTTGCCATAGTTAAAAGCTGAACCTGAAAATCAAACCTGTCAATTTTTATTGGAAATTTATAAATAATAGCAATATCAATATCGCTATCTGCATTCCATGTATTATTAGCATATGAACCAAAAAGGTAGGCTTTTTCAATACTTATTTGTTTTTTTAATAAAACCTCAATATATTCTTTTAAGATTTTATCAATTCTAGCATCCATAGTCTATGTTTTTTAATTATTTCTACCCATTTATCTGAAAACTCCTTAGTACATTTAACAAAAAAACTTTGTTTATAATCATCATACCGTGCATTAATATTAAAAGTAGTTATAGTCGCAAAATCTGTCTTCTGTTCATCAGTTAATTCCATATTTGTCAATTTTGCCAAATGCAATAAACTGTGAGAATAGGGAGAATGATTTTGATGTACTTTTACATAATATGCTTTAAGTAATTTTTCTAAACATAAATGACCAAGAAACAAAGCCCAATTATATCGCTTTGAATTATACATATCAATCATTGTATCAAAATTCTCCTGTGAAGAAATCTCCCAGGATTTAATTATTGTATTAACATTTATTTTACTTTCATCCATAGTACATCAATTCATTTATTTCTTAATCTCCAATTCCAAAGTTATTTACAAAGATAATTATTTTTTAATAAATTACTACAAGCATTTTTTATGAATATGCCTTAACACCATAAACAAAATTAATATTTAGTGACAATAAACAAATTTTCATCAAAATTTAAAATTATAGCTGATTGAAGGAACAATATTTGTGACAAAAATACGAGTTGTAATATATTCAGGATAACTATTCAGGTCAACAGGAATTACATAACGACCATTTTCAGAAGCGATTTTATTGAAATTTACTGAAATTGGATTTTTTCTTGCATAGACATTATAAATTGCAACAGTAAGATTATGCTGGAATCTTTTTTCGGGTTTATTTATTTCCCAGTTTACTGCAACATCTAGCCGGTGATAAGGAGGCAGGCGGTCGTTGTTCTTTTTAGCATAATAAGGTAAAGAATGACCCTGATAATAATAGAAGCTTGTAGGAGTAGTAACCGGAGCGCCTGTAACATAGATCCAATTGGATGAAAAACGCAATCTTTTGTATTGATATGAAATTGCAATAGTTATATCATTAGGTCTATCGCTGAAAGCAGGATATGTCAGACCGCCATTGACTTCTTTGGTCCTTGCAAAAGCGCGGGAATAAGTATATCCGAGCCATCCGCTAAGCTTACCCACTGATTTATAAATCATAACATCGGCACCATAAGCCCAGACATTTCCAAACCGCAGCTCTCCTTCAATAAAAGGATTTAATAACATTTTTGCATGGTCTTTGTAATCAATTTGATTACGTAAATACCTGTAAAAAATTTCTGTAGTAATTTCTATACCGAATTTTTTTAGTATCCTGTAATATCCAAGAGCGCATTGGTTGGCTATCTGCGGTTTAATATTTAATCCGCTTGGCAGCCAGACTTCGAGAGAAGTAAACGGGCTGGTTGAATTTGAGAGTAAATGAAGATTTTGACTCGTACGATTATAACCCGCTTTAACAGATGACTGGGAATTTAATGAATAGCTTAAGCTCAGGCGAGGTTCAAAATTGATATATGTATGATATGGCTTATTGTCTGAAAATATTAAAGTATCGTGAACAGCATGACTTTCATCAAAAAGATAAACAGTTCCGGGACCTAAATTTTGCCAAACCGGAATACGAAGGCCATATCTGACAGATAATTTTTTACTGATTTTTTGCTCGTTACTTGCAAAAATACATATTTCCCTTGCCGAACCTTCGGAAACAAGCGGAATGTACATCCTGACAGTGGAATCTTGAGTGTCAATATTCCCCGGATTAAAATAATGCTGGCTGACATCAATGCCAAAATACATCGTATTTTTAGGATTCAAATAATATGTAAAATTGGACTTTAAGCCGAGATTGATTATGGAAGTTGTCCAATATTCATTCCGCTGGCTTGATGTCTCCAGATTATATTCATATCTGCTGGCTGTTATGGTTGTATTCGAAAAGAGCCGGTCGTTAAAGACCCTGTTCAGACGAAGCGATGAAGCGTAATTATTCCATCCAAGTCCAAAAGGAGCTTGACCCGGTGCATGATTTCCGAGATAATCATTTCCGATATAACCGCTAAGAAAAATTCTGGTTTTATCGTTGAGCCGATAATTAATTTTTGAATTCAAATCATAAAAGTACACCTGCAAATCAGGGTATGAAGGTTTGAAAATCCATTCCAGATGAGAACGACGGGCTGAAGCAAAAAATGAACATCTGTCTTTAACAACAGGACCTTCAACTGATAGATTACTTGCTATTAATCCTAATTTTCCGGAGACACCAAGGTTTTTCATATTCCCGTCTTTTGTTGTAACTTCGAGCAGCGACGACAACCTGCCGCCGCGGTTCGCAGGAATATCACCTTTATATATCTTCATTTCTTTTACAGCATCCGCAATAAAAATCGAATAAATACCTAACACATGGGCGGGATTGTATATAGGGGCTTCGTCAACCAATATCAAATTCTGATCTTTATTGCCACCCCTGATATAATAAAATACTGAACCATCGCCGCAACTAGTAATTCCGGGCATCGCCTGCAACGATTTAATCAGGTCAATTTCCCCGAGAAAGCCGGGTAGCTTTTGTACTTCTAATATAGTGATATTAATATTGCTCATCTGTACATTCTCAATACTGACATTAACATTTGCAGTAATGACTACTTCCTGCAACAACGACATATCCGCTTCCATGTCAAGATTAATCCGCTGATTATTGTGCAAATCAACTTTAATGTTTATTTTTTTGTACCCTAAAAAAGAAAATTCAATTTCATGGATTCCTTCCGGTAATGTCAATGAATAAAAACCATAAACATTTGAGCATGTCCCCTCTTTTGTTTCATTACATATAATCGTCGCACCGCCAAGAGCTTCACCCGTTTTTATATCTTTGATAAACCCGCTGACAGAATATTTTGGTTTTGAGCTTTCTTTTGGTAAAGCCAAATTTAAAATCACATGGTCTTCTATAACCAAATAATCAATTCCTCTTTTGCTAAACAATTCATTAAAAACAAAGTAAAGAGGCATATTATCAATTTCAATTGTCACAAGACTATCAACAGGTATTCTTTCATTGCTATATGTAAAATAAATACCGGCTGACTTGCTGATAACATCTAACACCTCAGGTAATGGCTTTTCTTTCAATGAAACCGAAATCAGCTTGTTTAACAGATTCTCCTGTGCAGACGCAAGGTGAAGGGTAAATAAAGAAATTGTAAATAAAGAAAAGATATGTCGCCTGAAACTTATCATCAGGCAAATTTATAAATAAATTTGAGATAAGTTTGTAAAGCAAACTTATCTCAAACGAATATTAAATCAACAACCGTCACCGTATATTTCTATTGTAGCGCCTTTCTTCTCGATTTTAAGGTCCATCCCTGCTTTCAGGTTTTCGAGGATATAATCAAGTGTTTTATTTAAGTAAGGGCCTGTCATACGACAATTCTTAATATTCTCACTTTTTATAATGATTTCCGATTTATATGTCCTGTTGAGTGTTTCAATTATTATATATAACGGAGTGTTGTTGAATATCAGCTCCCTTGTTTTCCATGCCAGGTAATTTATATCGTCGTTCAGCGATTTTAATAATTCTCCGGTATTTTTCAAAAATGTACCTTTATTTCCAGAAACAAGCATAATTTTCTTTGTTGTATCATTTTGCTGATAAACTGCAACATTTCCGGTTTTGACTATAACCTCAATCTTTTCATTTTCCTGCCCGGCATCAATATAAAACGAGGTTCCTAATACTTCAATAATTATCTCACCGGCTTTAATTTGAAATGGCTTTGATTTATCAGAAGTAACATCGAAAAAGGCATCTCCTGTCTGTGTGACATTTCTTGTTTTCTCATTAAACTGCTTAGAGAATTGAATTGAAGAATATTTATTTAATGTAACTTTTGTTCCATCTGGTAATGTTGTTTCTGCGATTTCATTTCCTGTACTGAATTGCATATTTCCACCCTTGTTTGTAAAAAGATAAACTCCAACAGTTGTAAGAGATAAAAGAATAATTACTGCAGCAACTTTAAGTATAGCCCATATCAATTGATTTCTTCGAGGCGCTAATTCAATAATTTTTGAATCTTCAAAAGTAATTTTTGATGAAAGCTTTCCCCATTCCGCATTAATATCAATCTGATTTTCAGGATTTATACCAGCAATTTTAGAATATATTTTCTGATATTCCTTGAAAAGAGCATCATTTGAAGGATTTGCTTGTTTCCAAAATTCAAGCAGGGATTGCTCTTCTTTTGTCGCCTCATTATCAAGGTATTTCGTGAGAAGCAGTATATAATCAATATTTTGTTGATTGTTTTCCATAATCTTTTATTCGAACATAATACACATAAATACGGATTTACCCTTATAAATATTCTTTAAGATTTTCTCTGAAAATCTTAAGTGCTTTCGACATCTGTGTTTCGACAGTTTTTACAGAGATATCAAGCTTTTCCGCTATTTCAGCATATTTCAAATTCTCAAATCTGCTTAGCATGAATATTTCTTTGCACTTTTCAGGCAAAGTTTCAAGTATCATATAAATTTTAGCCTCAATTTCCGATTCTACTACTTTATCAGATTCATCCCAGTTATGGTCAGGGTTTATTCTTTCAAATTCCATAACATTGTGGTTAAATTTTTTATTATCCCTGATATAATTCAGACAACGGTTATGCACCGATGTAAAAAGATATGATTTGACTTGTTTATTCAGGTCAATTGTATCCCTTTTATTCCAAAGGTTAATAAACACATCATGAACAATCTCTTTAGAAGTATCGAGGTCGGAAATATATCCTTTGGCAAAATAGACTAATTGCGAAAAATAAGTTTTGAACAATTCTTCAAAGGATTTCTTATCGAGAATTTCTGGAGTATTTTCAATCTTTAAGGTCAATTTTGTTTATTATGTTTTCACTTCTGATTAATTATACCTTTTTCTGCTATTCGCACAGTATTTTCAGTTACAACAATAAAATTATTAGAAAGCTTATCAGAATATAATTTTAATAGTTTTTCTATTACAGCAATTTTATTTTTAGGTTGCTCGTCTTTTAATCGCATAAGGATTATACCTTTATGCGGTTTTCTCATTCGAAATACAAGTTCTCCAAAATTTTTATCATTGGTTATTAAAATATAGTTCTCAAGATTTGCTTTTGTGATAATGTTTTCGTCATCTAACCCAGGCGCTTTGTCATAAACAGAAAATACATCATGACATAAACTTCCTAACCATTCAGCAACTATTGGTCCTGTACATTCATCTACAAGAAATCTCATGATGCTGCCTCCATAATAGGCATAAATGAAGTATTTTCAAGTGTCTCAGAAGCATATAAAAGACATGCGAAAATATCTTCCTTTGTCAATCCTTTATATTCTTGAAGAATTTCGTCAATAGTTGCACCGGTAGCTAATAGATTTAAAATATATTGAACTGTCAGCCGTGTTCCTCTTATGACTGGTTTTCCTGTCATAACTTTAGGATTTAATGTAATTCGCTCTAGTAATCGTTTGTATTCCATATAATTTATAATTTTTTACAAATTTAATTATTTATTATAAATATTTATAGAGTTTTAAAAAAATTTTTGTTTTTTATATAATTCCAGACAATTTTAAATACTTTTTTGGACATTTTGAAAAATGCCAAGATTTCCCTGGTTATTTTCGGTTGAGTTTCATATGAAATTGGGTACACTTTTATATCCTTTCACTGATAAGCTCAAACTTTATCATCCCGAAATACTACTAAGGGTTTTAATCCATCAACCATCTCACCAACACAAACACTTAATTTTTCAACTACCGCATCCCTTGGCGATGTAACCCTGTTTTCCATTTTCATAGCTTCGATGATTAATAATAACGCCCCTTTCGCCACTTTATCGCCTTCTTTGACATTTACTTTAATAACTTTACCCGGCATTGGAGCCGTAACAAAATTTCCAGCTTCTCCCGATAAGCTTTGTTCGGATTTAAAATAAACATTACTCAGCAAATCAAGGCGTTTTAGTTCATAGTTCAGTCCATTTATTGTGAGATATGCCTTATATTGTTCATCTTCGGAAATATAAGCGGTGAAATATATATTATTAATTGTGCATACAATTTTATTCCGGTCTAATTCTTCAATTGTGGCAACATATTCCGTATTATCAAAAATAAATTTATTGCCTCCTTTTTGTTGCTTTAGCTCAACGTTGTATTCCTTGTCCCTGTATTTAATTTTTAAAAACATAATGTTCCGCCAATATCCAATTATATCCCAAACATCATGCGTTTCAAATCGGGATGCTGCAGGGAATGTGTTCAGACTATACAACAGGTAAATCAAGATTGGCTGCCATGCCGGTGTATTTGCTTTTTCTTCTTCGATAAGCTTGTTTAGCGTCTCGGTGTATAAGTCGCAGAATTTTGTTGACAAATTATTATTTATATATGCCTCGTTTTCAAGTGCTTTAATAAGATATGAAATATTTGTTTTGATGCCATGAATAGCATATTCTTTGATGGCGTTAATCATTATCAATCTGGCCTCTTCTCTGTCTTCGCCCCATGATATGATTTTACAAATCATAGGGTCGAAAAAGCTTTTAATTTCCGTATTTTCAGTTATTCCTGTATCAAGCCGTACGGTAGTTATTTCAGGTTCTTTATAAAGCAACATTTTTCCGGGTGAAGGTAAAAATTGGTTTGCAGGATCTTCGGCATAAATCCTGCACTCAATAGCATGTCCTGACTGTACAAGGGCTTTTTGGTTAAATCTAAGGGGATACCCTGCAGCGATGTAAATTTGCTCTTCGACAATATCAAGGCCTGTAGTAAGCTCGGTAACGGGATGCTCAACCTGAATGCGCGTATTCATTTCAAGGAAGTAAAAATTCAGGTTTTTATCAACCAGAAATTCAACAGTTCCGGCGCT
The DNA here is from genome assembly GCA_016209245.1 of Bacteroidia bacterium. Lineage (GTDB taxonomy): Bacteria > Bacteroidota > Bacteroidia > Bacteroidales > BM523 > JACQWN01. Next base: position 14,035 of record JACQWN010000233.1, on the reverse strand, counting down.
GTTATATCCAATGGCTTTAGCGATTTTTACAGCGCATTCACCCATGTTTTTACGTATTTCAGGGGTAAGTGTGACTGACGGCGCTTCTTCGATAATTTTTTGATACCTTCGCTGAATTGAACATTCACGCTCGAAAAGATAGACTGCATTACCATGATTGTCGCCAAGAACCTGTATTTCTATATGTCTTGGCTCTTCGATGTATTTTTCAATATAAACAGTCGGGTCGCTAAAATAATTTTTTGCTTCCCGGCTTGTCGCTTCCAGCGAGTCTTTAAGCTCATTCTTGTCCCATACAATGCGCATTCCCTTGCCGCCACCTCCGGCAGCAGCTTTAATGAGCAAAGGAAACGGTATCTTATCGCCTGCTTTCAATAATTGTTGCGGAGTACCGGTTATTCCTTCAGTCAAAGGAATGTTTAATTTCCTGACAAAATCGCGCGATTCGATTTTATTGCCCATGATATATATTGGTTTCTCGTCAGGACCAATAAAAATAATTCCTGCATCCTTGCATGCCTTCATAAACTTAGGATTTTCAGCGAGAAATCCATAACCCGGATGAATCGCCTCGGCTCCCGTCATCTTTGCTGTTTCAATAATTTTCGGAATATTCAGATAGGTTTCGCTCAGCTCCGATTTACCGATACAATAAACTTCATCAGCCATAGCAACATGTAAAGATTCGCTGTCAACCTCTGAATATATTGCGACAGTTTTTATTCCAAGTGTCTTGGCTGTCTTCATCACTCTTACGGCTATTTCGCCGCGGTTAGCAATTAGAATTTTTTTAAAAAGTTTCATTATAATATAATTTTTTATTTAAAATAAATAATCTCATTTTCTACTTCTTCATATAAAAGGTCAATTTTTTTCTGAAGAATAATTGTTTCATTGATTGCAGTAATAATTTTACAATAATATTCAGGAGCATCCATTATCCGTGTCTTACGGTCTTGTAAATATTTTTCTAAAATTTTATATCCACCAATGTTGTAATTCCAGAGTTCTGATGAAATGCCGTCAAAGTATTTTTCTTTATTAATATATACACATTGCTTATTTTCAACATAATTGATTTTTTCAATACGGTCGTTATCGTCTGTTCCGTGATATTTTGAAACCGGCACACTAAGCAATTTGCTTTTCATTAGATGCAGGTCGGAAAGTTTGTTGCCAAATTCAGCTAATTTCCTGAACAAATTAAAATTTGTCGTAAATGGAATTCGTGGAAAATCAATTTTTAAAAATTCGCCATATTTTTCCCTGAAAATATTACAGTAAAAAATGCTATAAATATAGTACAGGATGGCTTCCGGCGAGAGCTTGCTTTTATAAGTTTTATTCAGCTTTTCATAAATGATTTTATCAATATTTGCAACCCGATTTTTATAACCATATTCGATTTCAGGTTCACATACGAGCATGGGCATAATTGAAAACTTTCTTGATTTTTTTTCTTTATAAAGATATAATGGAAAGATTAATTCGCCACCACGATAAAAAAGATTCAAATCAATAATATTTCTTGAGACAAAAACCAAATTCCATAAATATTCTAAACCGACAACCTGACCTGCTCTTCCTATTGTTAATCCTAAATTTTCGTTTAACATATGACGCATAATATCATTTCGGGGTCTACAATGAAATCCCCTGCTGTTGCCGGTATAATACGTATATCTGATATCAAAAGGACGGTACAGTATCGGTTTGATATTTTTTCTGTCAGGCCCGCTATGCTTTAAATCGGACTGTGCCAATTCTATTTTCCAGTCACTTGTATCTTCGCCCAAGGAATAAGCCTGCCGTGCAATTTCCTTTTCCATTTTAGAAAAGTTTAAAACGGTATTCCAAATTTCCTGTTCTGAAAATTTAATTGTAAGATTATCTCTGGCAGTTACAATACCTACGCTGTTTACACGAAATATTTCATTAACAGGCTTCCATGTAAGATATTGGCTGATTCCTTTAATATTGCGCTTGATAAAAAAGTAAAATGGCGGTTCCGGATTGATTTTATCAAAGTTCTTTTTCCCAAAATTATTCTCATTCAACCATTTGTATTTATTTTCGCGTAAACCATATACATCTGTATAATATACTTTGCAATCTTTTTTATTTTTCAGCTTAATGAACAAAGCAATAGAAACACCTTGTCTGATGTCAAAAACATTTTCATCTTTAGTACCCTCGGGTCCGGTTTCTTTTTTCAAGCTGTTGCCATGCAGGTTGTGAATATATATTTCATTAAACGTTTTTATCAGACTTTGGCGCATTCCGCGAAATGTAGGATTATCCAAATAGCTGTGATTTGTAATCATTCCAACAATGCCAAAGCCCGCTTTATGTATTTTCCATTGAGCAAAACGTAAAAACTTTACATAATCATCCTGAAGCCATTTGGGATTTTTTTCTTTCAGTGGTTGTCCATCAACTTTATAATAACTTTGAGCATTATCAATATCTTTTTTTAATAAATATTCAGTCCATTTGTTTCGATTTTCAGAGTGACCGCTATATGGTGGATTACCTATTATAACCAGAATTGATTGATGTCTTTTTATAGCGCCTGCCAGATGGCTTTCTTCACTTAACGACCGCAAACCCGGAATTTGAATCTGTTCCAAATCTTCCATTTCAAGAGTATTTGTCAGATAAAATTTAAAACGCTCATCATTCTGAAGCTTATAGCCAATTTCCTCTAAAAGAAAGCTCATTTTCAAATGTCCTATTGCATAAGGCGCCATCATTAATTCAAAAGCATAGTAATTCGGTAAAATATGATTTTTTATCAGGTTGTTTTTTCCTCCTTCTCCGTATTTGGAAGTATATTCTTCAATTGCAATTTTCAAGGTCTGTGCCGGGAATGTAAGAGTTCCGGCGGCGGGGTCTAATAAAGTTACTGCAGGGCTGGCAAAGCCGTCTGAAAGTCCGAAATGTGATTTTAAAACTTGGTGAATGGAACGGACAATATAATTTACAACAGGTACGGGAGTATAATAAACTCCTTTTTTCTCACGTATTACAGGGTCATAAGCCGTAAGAAAAGTTTCATAAAAATGTACTATCGGATCTTCTCCTTTCCCTTCTTTAAAATAATCCTGCAGAATCTTTTTTATATCGGTATTGTTTAGCACCTCGGCAATATCATCAACCATAATTTGAAGTGTCAATGGCGGATCCTCAAGAGAAATAAACCGGAAAATATCCTTTAAAATACCGATGGTATCAGGAATATGCTTGAAAGCAAGCTCGCGGTTAAATCTATCCGTTGCACGGGTTCTTGCTGCAAATAATCCATAAGTAATTGTTTGGGCGTAAAGGTCGGCAAATTGCTTTTCGGATAAAGCGTTTATTAAATATTTCCTGAATGCTTCATAAAAACCGATGATACATTTTTTACCATTCTTTTCTTCTTCTGCAAGCTCAATGCTTATCACTTCATCACGTAAAAATCTTGTTCTTTTGGCTAATTCCACCGCTAATGTTTCTGCAGTATATAAATGTGGAACAGAAAATGAAAAAAATTTCTCTAAAAATGCTTTAAATTTTAATTCATTTTCGACAGGAGGAATCGTTTTTAATCTTATAGGAAGAAACTGTCGTCCTATAATTACCTTGTCAATAATAATGCCATTCCTGTACAGTCTGAACTCATAAAAATCAGTAAGAATAAGATTTGGAAATGTGTTTCGGTATCTGAATAATTGTTCCGAATTTTCTATCAAATCCAAATTTTCGCCAGGTCTTTTTGCTTCAATATATCCGACTATATGCAGCTTTCCATCCCATATACGAAAATCAGGGTTGCCGGCTTCTGTTTTTTTAGGTAGTGTAGTGATTGAAATATTGCCGGTATTAATATAACCTGCAAATTCTTTTAAAAAGACCGACAAATGTCCATAATAGCTTTTTTCGCGGGCATCTCCAAGAATTGTGGTATTAGAAATATTTGTTAAATAATCTTTTATCATTCAGAAATCGTTTATTATCCTTTCACCCAATTCGGCTTCCTTTTTTCCAGAAAAGCCGCCATGCCCTCTTGTCCTTCAGCAGAAGCGCGAATATCGGCAATCATTTTTGCAGTGTAATCATGCGCCTCGTCCAGACTTAAAGTATTACTGATTGCATAAATCAGATTTTTACAATGTGTAACCGCTTTAGGCCCGCTGGTTTTTAATATTTCGATTACATTGTTTACATACTCATTAAGATGGTCAGGTTCCACAGACTTATTGACCAATCTGTACCATTCCGCTTCTTTTCCTTTTATTCGCCTTCCCGAAAGCATTAAATCTTTGGCTCCATATTCTCCGATTCTTTTGACTACATAAGGAGAAATGCAGGCAGGAATAATCCCGATTTTTATTTCACTTAACGAAAAGGTCGTATCATCGTCGCAATATGCCATATCGCATGCCGACAGCAATCCGTTACCTCCGCCGATCACTGCTCCATAAGCAAGAGTAATAGTTGGTTTTTTACATGTATATATTCGATAAAGACATTCTGACAATTCTCTGCTTTCGGAAAAGTTTTGCTCATAAGTATATTTTGCAACATCCCGCATCCAGTTTAAATCGGCCCCGGCACAAAACGATTTTTCCCTGCCGCGTAAAACTACGGCGACAATATCGTCCATATCATTGATATAGCCAAAACATTCTGTCAGATCCTTAATCATTACATTGTTAAACGCATTGTGGACTTCCGGGCGATTAAGCCAGACTGTTCCAATTCCGTCGTTTAATTTCAATTCAATGGTTTTAAAAGATTTCATTTAAGTAAATATTTATTTTTGTTATAATTCACCTTCTATGTACGGGTTTATTTTTATTATCCCATCGAATTACGAATTTTTTACGAACTTACGAACTACGAACGGTTCGTACTTCGTAAGTTCGTATTTTTTTCGTACTTCGATGGGGTAATAGTAACTTATCTTTTTAATTTATTAATTTCAGAATCTTGTATTGCGAGATTTTCATCAAGCCATAACCTTATTTCATAAATAACATACTTTATTTCCTGACCCTTAAAGCTATTTTTAATTTGTCTGAGCTGTGTTGTAGATATATAATCCGGCTCATCTGGCGATACACCGGTAATAACGCAGGCGACAGCGATTTCAGGGAGCGGTTCTTTTTTTTTAATTATTATTGTTCTATGACATTGCAGTTCTATGTTGCCATTTTCTTTCGGTTCTACTTTTTTTATAGTATAACCATTATCAGTAAAGTATTCTACTCCAAATTTTTCAGCAACTTTGCCGATTTCAATCAGTGAATGTTCCATAATAATAAATTTAGTTAATTAACAGTTAATAAATGGTTAATAAATTGGTTATTTACGGTTACGGTTAAAACGTGTCTTCCATTTACCCTCTCTATCCATTTGATATAATGAATCAAGATATCTATCCATTTGATATTTTGTTTTCCCGAAAAGATCTTTAAGAACATTAAAATCATCCTGATTAATTAATCCATCTTCAAGACAATCGTCAACATCACCCTTCAATTCTTCAAGTGAGCCAGCACTTATTAAAATCGAGCGTCCGAATTCTCTTGCCGTATCTCTTCTGTATCCTTCCCGAATGTTTTGTTTGGCGCTTCTGGCTGCATCATTCATTTGACCAATTAATTTTATATACATTTTAGGAAATGATTTGGTATGTTTATTTATCAATCTTCGAATTTCACAAATATTTTGATAAAATTTTAATTTTTCATATGGTGCCCAAAGTCGTGCGGTGCTGTAAAATGCAGAACCTTCATGTTCATATTTGGCAAGAATTTCATTATAAAGCTTTTGATATTCTTCCTCGGGTAAAGATTCACCTTTGGCTGCTAATTGTTCCTTCTTAACTTGAATAAGGACATTGGCTGCCTGTTCACCGCCCATAACCGATATTTTGGAATTTGGCCACATGAACAGAAGTCGTGGGTCATAACCCCTGCCGGCCATAGCATAGTTTCCCGCACCGAAGGAACCTCCAAATATTAATGTAAATTTTGGAACATTTGTGTTAGATACTGCGTGGACCATTTTAGCCCCGTCGCTGGCTATTCCGCCCCGTTCATATTCTTTTCCGACAATAAAACCTGTAACATTCTGGAGAAAAATTAAAGGGACTTTGCGGACATTGCACAATTCGACAAAATGAGCCCCTTTCAGCGCCGATTCTGAAAAGAGAACGCCATTATTAGCGATGATACCAACTGGATACCCCATAATTCTTGCAAAACCTGTAACTATAGTCAGACCATATCTCGCTTTAAATTCATGAAATTTCGAGCCGTCAACAATTCGCATAATAATTTCACGGGAATCAACAGGTCTTTTGATATTTACAGGCGCTATACCATATAGCTCTTCAGGATCGTAGTATGGTTCTTCCGGTTCTGCGATGTCAAGTAGTTGCTTATCCGGCGGTTTTAGAGTTTCAAAGATGTTCCTGCATATTTGTATTGCATGGATGTCATTTTCGGCGAAATGGTCCGACACACCTGAAATAGAAGTATGAACATCGGCGCCTCCAAGCTCTTCTGCAGTAACGATTTCGCCTGTGGCGGCTTTAACCAGCGGTGGCCCCCCGATATAAATTGTTCCCTGCTTCTTGATTATTATGGTTTCATCGCTCATTGCCGGCACATATGCCCCGCCGGCAGTACACATACCCATAACAATGGAAATTTGCGGGATACCTTCGGCTGAAAGCTTAGCCTGGTTATAAAAAAACCTGCCGAAATTAAAACGGTCGGGAAATACTTTTTCCTGTTGGGGAAGAAATACACCTCCGGAATCAACAAGGTAAACACATGGAAGATTGTTTTCCAATGCAATTTCCTGCGCCCTGACATGCTTTTTTATAGTTTCTTCCGCATATGTTCCGCCCTTTACTGTAGCATCATTAGCACTAATCATCGCTTCCCTGCCGTGAATCCTTCCGATACCGGTAATAATCCCGGCACAAGGAAATTCATTATTAAACTTGTCATAAGCAGCTAATTGCGATAATTCAAGAAACGGAGTATTAGCGTCAAGCAACAGATTCACACGTTCCCTGACAAGCAGCTTCCCCCGTTCCGTATGCTTAATTCTAGCTTTTTCAGGCCCGCCATTCATCGCCATCCTGAGCGCCGCCATGTATTTTTCAAGCAGCTTATAATATTCTTCCTTATTCCGTTTAAACTCATCAGAGTTTACATCAATTTTTGTTTCAAGCCGGTACAATGCAGTAAATTTTAATGGTTTATACTTCAGTAAAAATCTAATATATAATAGGTTATTTTATTTTTCTCTATCCGCCAATGATAAGAAGAAAATTTGATATTATAAAAACTATATATTATATTTAAAAGCAGGTGTGTTTTATTAGACGCATTGATCTTATGAAATGCACTTCGTTGGCAAAAAAGAGCTATAATACTGATACCTGCGCTGTATTGAGCTTATCGAAATATCGAACCACCGTATTCGCGACCCGCTTGGTTTACACTGAGTGTAGCCGAAATGTACGATTGTGTGAGAAACTCTCCCCGTCAGTTCATATGTCAGGGCGGCTTACTTGATTAGCAACCGAACATTATTGTATAATAAGTTGATAATCATTAATCAAAAGACTTGTAGAAAGATAATATATAATTCGCAAATTGGGAACTTTTTTATTAATATTTTTTAATTCTGTTTTAGTAATCATGTTATCTTGCTGATTAATATCATTAAATATTAGCAAGTCACAAGGCGCTGTGTTGAACATGCATGCGGTGAGCCAAGTCGAACTGTCTAAGTATTATTTCTTATTGTAGAGATTTTGTATAAATATTCAGGTGCAAAATCAGCTCCATTCTGCCATTCAATAGTATTAAATTTTATTGTAAAATTTCTGAAATACTCTTTATCTTTTAATGGCTCAAATACTTTACCTTTCAATCTTCTTTTTAAATCAACTATACGTTCATCTCCATTATTAAACCAAAGTTTAACTTTATATTCTTTAATATATTCTGCTTTTATTACTTCTAAAAACATAGTATTTATTTTAAAGGTTCTATTTTTCTAAGTTGTTCGCCTTTTTGAGCAAGTTCCCAAATTTTTAACAATTCCTCACGATGTTGTTCTAACCAGTCAAAAACCAATTTTAATGCACGTTGGGGCATTTCTCCTTTTACAATCCCGTCTCTTATAGTAACAGTAATTTTAAACTCATTATACCATGCATGGAAATGAGGTGGCTTATGATCTTTAAAGTTCATTAAGATTATTATTCCGTAAAATCTGCTTATTTCTGGCATAATTTTTTTCTACAAAAATAATTATTTTTTAACTTTGCAAAAACACATTAACACATTACGCATAGAGATGACATCTTTTTACTATATTAGCAAATTATACTGCTTGTAGAAACAAAAGATGTCATCTCTTGCCTCTACATTAACACAGATAGTACGACTATTGGCACAGTAGGTGGCGGAAGCATTGAAACGCAAGTCATTAAAGACGCGGTTGCAGTTACTGGACAAGCTACTCCATGCACTAAGCAATATGAACTTTTCGATGACCTTTCAATGCATTGCGGAGGGTCGGTAAATGTTTACTTTGAGCCGGTAAATCCAAACCATAAATTATTTATTTTTGGAGCAGGCCATATTGGCCGGACCCTTGCTCAATTCGCAAAAGAGCTATCATTTCAGGTAATTGTCATTGACGATAGGCAGGGAATTTTCAACAGTGAAGAGTTTAATGGCTGTAAATGTATCGAAATGTCTTATCTTAAGGCAGTTGAACAATGTAATTTTGATGATGATTCTTATATTGTAATTGTTACTCCCAAGCATTCCTTCGATGAGGATATATTAGCTGTCGTTGCCCGAAAACCTCATAAATATATAGGTATGATTGGCAGCAATAAAAAAGTTAAAATGGCAAAGGAACGTTTCATCAGCCAGAATATTTTAACACAGGAAGAATTAGATAAAATTAATATGCCTATAGGAATTAAATTTGCAGTTGAAACACCCGAAGAAATTGCAATCAGCATTTTGGCAAAATTAATTGATGTTCGTAATTCAAGCAAAAATTGCTAAATTGTTAAATTGCTAAATTGTTAAATTGCTAAATTGCGATGCATTGAGCTTGTCGAAATGTTAAATTGCTAAATTGTTAAATTGCTAAATTGTTAAATTGTTAAATTGCTAAATTGCTAAAATGAACCATAATAAAATTGCATTTGTACTTGACGGAAAAGTTACAGAAATCGGCTTTAGAAACAGCCCTTATTATCCCACAACGACACTTCTTCAGTATTTAAGGAGTCTTCCCGGTCATAAGGGAACCAAAGAGGGCTGCAACGAGGGCGATTGCGGTGCATGTACAGTAGTAATTGCTGAACCTGATGGTAGCAATAAATTAAAATATAATGCCTTCAACTCGTGCCTGATTTTTCTTCCACAGATACACGGGAAATATGTAATTACTGTCGAAAATCTTGGTACACCTCAAAATCCGCATATTATCCAGAAAGCGCTTGTTGACAGGCATGGCAGCCAATGCGGTTATTGTACTCCGGGAATCGTTATGTCGGCATTCGCTCTTTATAAACAATGTAAAACACCAGGCTACGAAGAAATCCTGGATGCTTTGGCTGGTAATCTTTGCCGTTGTACCGGCTATCTCCCTGTTATTGATGCAATAAAAGAAGCTTGCAGGTTCAACGGAAAGGACCATTTTAATGCTGAAGAACCTGAAATTATCAGGATGCTGAAAAATATCAGAAATAACACCTCAAAAACAATTAAAATTGAAAAAAACGAGTGCTGCTATTACATTTTAGCTGATATTAAACAAATATGGAGTATTTTAAATAATAGCAAGGAACATTATACTATTGTTTCCGGAAATACCGATACCGTATTAAGAGTAAATAAAAAGCACGAATCGCTTAACCGGCTTATTGATATTTCCAATGTACAACAGCTAAAAAAGATTGACATTAAAAAAGACTATATTATTATTGGATCTGCTGCATGTATTGAAGATATAAAATCTGCTGTAAAAAATATCTTTCCACCATTTTATAATATATTAAAAATTTTTGGAAGCAGGCAGGTGAGAAACCAGGCGACACTTGGCGGAAATGTTGCCTCCGCCTCACCCATTGGCGATACACTGCCGGTGCTTATGGCTTATGACGCTGAAGTAATATTACAGAGCCAAAATCATACACGGGAAATTAATATCAGAAATTTTATTACCGGATACCGTACTACTCAAATTAAATATGATGAAATTATTGCAGGAATAAAAATTCCAAAACTGCCACCTGAAAAAATTGTCACAGCATATAAAATTTCCAAGCGCAGGGATTTGGATATTTCAACAGTAAACGTAGCATTCTGCCTTGAATTATTTCAAAACAACATTGTCAAACAAATTGAACTTTTTTATGGTGGCATGTCGGCATGGACAAAGAGGGCTGTTAATACAGAAAAATTCCTGACAGGAAAGCAATGGACAAGAGAAAACGTTGAACAAGCAATGAATTTCATTGAGGAAGATTTTACACCTATATCCGATGCACGTTCAGGCGCTCCTGGACGCAGTATAATGGCAAAAAATTTATTGTTGAAATTCTGGAACGATGTAAAAAAGTGTAACTAATAAATCCCGAAGGCGATGTGTTGAGCAGTTCGACAGGCTCACTGTAACACCTGTCGAAACAGATGGCATAATTATAGAAAAAGATAATAAATATTAACCAAAACCCTGAAAGGGTGACATAATTATATGAAAAATATCCCACACGAAAGTGGAATATATCATGTAACAGGTACCGCTGTTTATGTTGATGATATTCCTGTTGATGATAATTGCCTTACAGGTTATGTTGTTTACAGCTCTTATTCCAGAGCAAAGATTAAATCATTTGATATTAGCCGTGCCATTAATATGCCCGGCATAAAAAAAATACTGTCATTCGTTGATATTCCTGGTAAAAACCAGATGGGTCCTGTGTTTCATGATGAATCCGTGCTTGCTGAAAATGATGTTTTTTGTATAGGACAAGCAATTTTTCTTATAGCTGCAGATAATGAAGAAAATGCACGAAAAGCGGCAAAGGAAATCCATATTAATTTTGAAGAATTAGAGCCGGTTTTAAGTATTGAACAGGCAATGCAAAAAGGAGAGCTTTTGCAACCACAAAGAAGAATTGAGTGCGGTGATGTTGAAAAAGCTTTAGCCGCTTCACCTCATATTATAGAAGGTGAGCTTGTTACAGGCGCACAGGAGCATTGGTATCTTGAAACTCAGGCATCATTATGCATTCCCGGTGAAGGAAATGAAATGAAAGTTTACAGCTCAACCCAAAATCCTTCGGAAACCCTGGCAATTGTTGCTGAAATTCTTGGCATTCAGAAGAATGATGTAGAGGTCGTTATGCGCAGGATTGGTGGGGGTTTTGGCGGTAAAGAAACACAGGCGAATCATGCTGCAGCGTGGGCAGCTCTGCTGGCATATTCTGCAAGATGCCCTGTAAAGCTTAGACTGCGGCGTGAAGATGACCAGATAATTACAGGGAAACGGCATCCCTTTCTTATAAAATATAAAGCCGGATTTGATAATGATGGACGAATATCAGCCATTGATTTTGAGCAAAATTGTAACGGCGGATATGCTACCGATTTGACAATGGCGATATTGGAAAGAGCCATGTTGCACGCCGATAATGCTTATTTCGTGCCTAATATGCGTATCACAGGAAATGCATGGAAAACAAATATGGTATCGAATACGGCCTTCCGTGGTTTTGGCGGACCGCAAGGAATGGCCGGTATAGAAACAATTATTGACAGGATTGCATGGTATCTTAAAAAAGATAGTGCTGATATTCGTTTCATAAATTTTTATGGTTTAAACGACCGTAATATCACACCTTACGGTCAAATTATTGAAAACAACCGGCTTTATATGCTTTGGGAGCGTTTGCTGGAATCATCGCAATACAAAGAAAGAAAAAAGGCAGTTGACAATTTTAATTCAGAAAATGAATTTATTAAAAGAGGTATTGCCCTGACGCCGGTCAAATTCGGTATTTCTTTTACTACATCATTTTTAAATCAGGCAGGTGCTCTTGTTAATGTTTATACCGATGGTTCCGTGCTGGTTAATCATGGCGGTACGGAAATGGGTCAGGGGCTTCATACTAAAATCAAACAGATTGCAGCAAAAGAATTTGGTATTGCTCTTGAAAATGTGAAAGTGAATGAAACAAATACATCGAAAGTGCCAAATACCCCTCCAACTGCTGCATCATCGGGAACCGATATGAACGGAATGGCTGTAAAAAATGCTATTGATAAGCTAAAGAAAAGAATTGCTTCTGTTATTGCTGATGAATTTAACAAAGAGAAAAAGTTCACAAACCAAGATGCTCTTATTTTTGAGAATAATTTTATCATTGATTCAAAAAACCGGGGGAAAAAAATTCTTTTTTCCAAAGCTATTCCTATCGTTCATCTGAACCGTGTAAGTCTTAGCGCTACCGGATTTTACCATACTCCGGGAGTTCATTTCAACCGGACAACAGGCAAAGGCGCTCCGTTCTATTATTATGCTTTCGGAATGGCGGTCAGTGAAGTGGAAGTGGACATTCTTACCGGTTATCACCGTATTATCCGTGCTGATATTTTACACGATACCGGACAATCAATAAATACAGCTATTGACATTGGGCAAATACAGGGCGGTTTTATGCAAGGTGTCGGATGGTGTACAACAGAAGAATGCAAATATGATGAAAAAGGTAATTTATTGAATTTTTCTCCTGATACATATAAAATTCCCGGGGTTCGTGATATTCCCGGACAATTTAATGTTAATCTTTTGCAAGGAGCGCCCAATCCGAATACAATTCATCAAAGCAAAGCGGTAGGAGAGCCGCCGTTTATGCTGGCTTTTTCAGTTTGGCTTGCTATGAAATATGCTGTATCTGCGGTTGGAAATCATACAATTGAACCTGAATGGAATATTCCAATGACGAATGAGAAAATACTTCTGGCTATTGAGAAGCTAACGTCGAATCTCAAATAACTTGTTCAGTATTTTCAGATAATCCTGCCAGTTGATTATCTTAACATTACCAATAGTATAGGGTTGGTCTGCCCGGCATATCACATAGCATGGAACGCCGGGGTTATCGTCATTAAAAGCCCGCAGACCTGTCAGGTGCGTACTGCCAATTTGTCCGGAATATTTGATTTCAAATGCGCCGGTAATCCGGTTGTTTCTCACCAATAAAAGATCTACTTCAGCCCCTGTATTTGTACGCCAGTAATAAATTTGAACGTTGCTCTGAAAATATTTTAAATGCCGGTAGGTTTCACAAATGATAAATTGTTCGAACAATCGTCCGGCCAGCGAATGATCATTCAGTTCCCCGAGATGTCCGTTAATGGCATTTACAACCCCGTTGTCGAAAAAATATACTTTGGGATGAGCGGCGAGCCGCTTTCGAATGCTTTTGCGGTATGGTTTCAGTACAATGCCAATAAGAGTGTCTTCAAGTATTTCATAATAGGATTTTACGGTCATGACCGGTAATTGGCACTCCCGTGCGATTTCGCTGTAGCTGACCTGTTCGCCAAACTGCGCTGCCGCCATATCAATAAATCTTGAAAATGAACCAACCTTCCTGATAATACCTTCCGCCTGTATTTCCTCCCTGATATAGGTTTCAGTATATGCAACGAGGATATCCCGACGACGGTGGAGGTTGGATGTGATAATAACCGGGGGCAGCGTGCCATACACCAACACTTCTTCCAGCCGTCCTATATCCCGGATTTCATTCCATATAAACGGAAATAAAAAACGTTGTACCGCCCTCCCTCCCAGTAAATTTGACATTCCCCTTTTCAGCTTCCGGGCGCTGGATCCTGTAATAACACATTGTACATGATAATTGTCAATAATATATTGAAGCGCATCCAGCAACTGAGGCACTTTTTGCACCTCATCAATAATAAGCCGG
>JACQWN010000232.1 GCA_016209245.1 Bacteroidia bacterium | reverse complement strand
GCAATAGCCGCATGGCACGACAATACAATCCACAAAGGAATGGGACTATCCTTTGTTACATGACTTGTAACAATTAATGAAACCCATATTATACCCATTGATTTTTGAGCATCATTACCGCCGTGGCCTAAGCTGAATGCAGCGGCAGACAATAACTGAAACCTGCGAAAATACTTATCTATTTTAAAGGGTGAAAAATTTTGGCATATATATATTACAATAGTGGAAATGATAAATGATATAACCATACCCAATAATGGAGCAATCACAATAAACAAAATAATTTTAAATACTCCGGAAAAAATAATAGAACTAAAACCGGCTTTAGTAATTGCTGCTCCGACAAGCCCGCCTACCAAGGTATGCGAAGAACTTGAAGGTAATCCCCACCACCAGGTCAGCAAATTCCACGTTATAGCAGCAATAAGAGCAGCAGCAATAACAGTCAGATTAATAACATCGGGTTCAACAACGCCTTTACCCATTGTGGTCGCTACTTTTAAAGGGAAGACTAAAAAAGCTATAAAATTAAAAAATGCTGCCATTGATACAGCAGCAAATGGAGAAAGAACTTTTGTCGAAACAACTGTGGCGATTGAATTTGCAGAATCGTGAAATCCGTTAATAAAATCAAAGATTAATACTAATATAATGATTATCAATAAAAAAGTCATAAGTTAATTATGCAGATTTAACAATTATTGTCTTTATTACATCCGAAACATTTTCAGCGCTGTCAACCGCCTTTTCAAGCGTAGTGATTATGTCTTTTTTCTTTACCAGCTCAATAGCGTCTTTTTCATTAGAAAACATTTTACTGAGCGCTTTATGATGTAAATCATCAGCTTTTAATAAATCAACTAGGCTAACAAATTCTTGCGACAATTTATCCGGCTTATATAATAAAATACCCTGGCATGTGCATTTATATAATCAACCACATCATCAATTGAGGAAGTCAGGTTGTGGATATCGTCCCTGTCGAAGGGAGTAATAAAAGTTTTATTAAGCTCTTCAAAAATTGTATGAGTAATATAATCGCCAATTACTTCATGCTCTTTAACTTTAGCGACAAGATTATTTCTTGTATCTGTTTCTGTTTCGATTGAAGCTATTTCTTTCAAAACATCTGTGGCCTTGACCAGATTATCAGCGGCTTGTTCAAAGAGGTCGTTAAATTTATCGCTCTTTGGAAGAAATAATTGAAAAAATTTTGAAGTGCTCATAATTTATCTAAAAAATAATTCGGGCAAATATAAATATAGTTATACTGAAAGAAAATGAATTTGCAAAAAAATATCAACTAATATAGCGAAGCAAATATCAATAAATATCTGATATTAATAGATATTAATTGATATTTGTTGATATTTGTTGATATTTAGATTAAAATTATTTTTGCAAACCTGATTTTGGGGGGTATATTTTACAATGTTAATTTTTTAGCCTGAATAATTCATGAATTTAAAAAATAAAATATATGACTAACCCCGTCTTTTAAGGCGGGGTTTAAAAAAAGCAACATCTTTACTTCTATTCTCTACGGAATTTTGAAAATTTTAAATTTTTCAAAATTCCGCAGAGAGAGGTTGGAGAAAGACATTTTTTAGTGTCCCCGCCCTGAAGGACGGGGTTATTCATATATTTATATCTAAATTTATGAATAATACAGGTTTGTAAATTTGATGAAAAATATGAATTATCATATCAATACTGAAGAAAAAGACGGATATTTATTGCTCGATTCAGGGAATGGCGAGCGGCTGGAGCGATTTGGACAAATCTATCTTATAAGGCCGGATCAGAATGCGCAGCTTAAGAAAAGCTTGCCCGACCGTGAATGGTCGTCGCTAGCCCATGCCAGATTTATTCAGGAAACAGCGACTTCGGGGAAATGGGTAAAATACAAACCTGTTCCGGAGAAATGGGCTGTATTTTTTACATTCAAAAATGTTCAGCTACGGTTTCTTTTAACATTGTCGGCATTTAAACAGGTGGGAGTTTTTCCCGAGCAGGTTGAGAATTGGGAATATATTTTTGATAATGTAACGGCTCTGCGTCAAAAATCGCCAAGAGTATTGAATCTTTTTGGTTATACTGGCGGAGCTTCTTTTGCAGCAAGGGCGGCAGGCGCCGAAGTTACTCATGTTGAGGCACTTAAGCAGGTGATAGAAAGAGCCAAAAAAAATATGAAGCTTTCAGGGCTTGGTAACATCCGTTGGCTCCTTGACGATGCAGTAAAATTTGTAAACAAGGAAATCCGCAGAGGCAATCTGTATCATGGTATTATACTCGACCCGCCCAGTTTCGGACGCGGCCCAAAAGGAGAAATATGGAAGCTTGAGCAGGATATTGAACACCTGTTAAAAAATCTTATCAAATTGCTTAATCCCGACGAGCATTTTTTTGTGCTTAATGTATATTCTGCGGGTATTACAATTGAATATTTTAAAAAATTAGCAAATACTATTTTTGATAATTTTAAAAAATACGAAATGCACGAATTATTTCTATATGACTTAAATAATAAGAAGCTACCCGCAGGTTTGACATTGAGGTTTAATAACCTTGCATGAATGACCACAAAGAATTTTATTAATTGTTTGTATTATTTTACAATTTTTATATAATTTTGGTGACATTATTTAACCTGAATAATTCATGAATTTTAATATAAAATATATAAATTATTGGTAACCGTTCACGGGGTTAAAAATATATTATTCATGTCGATTTGATTGATTACCAGATATTTAACAAAAAAAAATAAAAAATAATTTGTGAAAATCTGTGTAATCTGTGGCTTAATTTTCTATTTTTCAATTTATATTTAGTTTATAATCAATCATTTATATACCGTGAACGGTTACAATTATTGTAACTATTTAGTGTCTGTCCATAAACTTTGAAT
>JACQWN010000231.1 GCA_016209245.1 Bacteroidia bacterium | reverse complement strand
TTTTCATAAATTATATTTTTTATAATTTTTCAACAAACCCCACAATTAACCTGAACAAATCCTCATATTCAGTTAAAGGCAATGTTTCGGCTCTGTCTGAAACATTATGGTATTCAGAAATTCCCCCCAAAGTATAAATAAAAAAGCATTTTACACCTTTGGCATAAAATGGATAATGGTCGCTGTTTGCTGCCTCTCCTCTTTGTTTAATAGTTTTAACATATTTTTTTTCTTCATTAATCCCGGCAAGAATTTCAAATTCACGTTTAAAAACCGTACTGTTAACGACTTGTATGCCTTCATCGCCTGTACCGACCAAATCAAGATTAATCAAAAATTTAATTTTTGATAATGGTATTAATGGTCGTTCAACAAAAAACAGAGAACCTAAAAGACCGGCATCTTCAGCGCTGAAAAAAATAAAAACCGTTGAATATTTGCTTTTTTCCTTGTTTTCAGCGTAATATTTTGCAAGATTTAAAACCATTGATACGCCACTAGCATTATCGTTAGCACCCGGAAAATAACAATCTCCGCCCATCATGCCCAAATGATCATAATGAGCTGTAAATACTATGAAACTATCAACTTGTCCGGGAATATAACCTGCAACATTTTGGGTTTTGTACTTTTCATAGTACTTATTTTTAATATTGAGCCCTATTTTCTGAATTGTATCCGACAGCAGTTCTTTTCTAATATAAAGCAAAGGGAAATTGTTGACTTCGTCTGATAAAGAATATGATAGCTTCCCGCCGGTTGCTTTCACTATACCTTTTGCTTTAAACAGATTATAATTTTTAATCGCCTCAATTTCCCTTTTTATCGAATTATTTTGCTCAATGGCTGTTGTATCAATTATAATAAATGTATTTGAAAGGTCTTGATTAATAAATGACTTGTACTTTTGTGTATTTTCTATAATATTTTTATTAAACGATTGTAATTTATATGTGCCATTTGCTGAGCAGGAAGAAGGAGCGACCAAAAAATCTATTCCCGGATTAAGTATTTTATTATTTAGCGAGACTGACATTTTTCCTGGAAAAGTGTTAATCGCAATATAAAATGGTTGGAAATATTTTTTACCCGTCGGCCGGAGCTTCATGCTTTTTAGCTGCCCTGCAATATATCTTGCCGCATGACGATCGCCATGTTTAACATATCCCCTGCCCTAACAGCTTTTCGAGCAAAGTGTGTCAATTATTTGTCTTGCATATTCAGTGTTTTGTCCTGTTCCGTATCGGACAAATAACATTAATAAAAAGTATATGCTAATCTTATTCAAATTTTAGAGAAATTATTTTTTGAGAGAAGTTTGCAAAGCAAGCTTCTCTCAAACAATTGTTGTGTCTTAGACCTGACAGGTTTTTAAAACCTGTCAGGTCTTATTGTTTACTTCGATTTAAGAAATCTTCTATAAATCAATTCAATAAATTTTATAACTGTCTCGTTTTTATCGTCCCAATTAAAATTATTATGAATATATTGCATTGAATCATCAAGTCCGGCAGATTTATTAATATCATTAAGTGTGTTATTATACTTATCAGTATTGCCCTCAAATAACTCCTTAATGAACATTATTTTATCATTCAGACTGATAGAGGAATGCAGATTTGAAATAGGCTTGTATTTGAGGCGGGTTGCAAGATCGGTTTCGTTTTTGAATTTTGAAATCAGGTCATTGAGTGATTCTCCTTTATCTTTAAACTTATCAGCGATGATTTTTTTCCCTTCAGTTTCTGCTGTTTTTATTCCTGATAATTCTTTGGTTTCAAATAGATTGGGTTGTTTGAGTTCCGGTTTGGTTCTTTTTTTCTCTTTTCTTTCTTCAGGTTTGTCTTTTTCTGATAAGTCAGTTGTAATTTCATCACAGACAGGTTCTTTATCATCAGATTTTTTTTGTTCCGGTTGAGTTTTATCATGAACAAGCTCAAATGATGCCGTTTCTATAGTTTTTTCTTTCTTATCAACTATTTTCGGCTTTACAGCTTCATCAACCGGTGCCGATTCAGTAATTACTTCGGTTTTGCTTTCACAAATTTTTTCACTTATTGATTCTTTGTCGCTTTCTGAATCATAAATTTTTTCAAAAGACAAATAATTCTGTCTTTTAAGAAACAGCAGCTCATCATATAAATCGCGTACTTTCGATAATGCCAGGTCAATATCAAGTTGACAAATATGACCCGTTTTGTTGAAACTTTCAGTAATTTCTTCTATTTCCGTAATTTTCAAACGAATCGCCTCTATATTTTCAGTATTATTTATCATAATCCATAATTTATTAATTATTTTTAACGCACAAATTATCAGGCATTTGCAAAAATTAATTCTTCTGCTCTGATATTCAAAGATACAATTTGTTTTTGTTTTAATATTTTAAGTCGTTTTTTTAGGAATAATTTTCTTTCCTGTCTTAAAAATTATACTTTTGCATTTCAGATAAAACTATTGTGTATGAATAAATTTTTTATTATAATTTGTTTATTTCTTTTAGTAGAAACAACATTTTCTCAGGGAAAGGAAGACAAAGTCACAAATGAGGAAATACTTCTGGAAATTAAAGTTTTTGAAGCTAAAACAGAAGAACGGTTTAAAGCAATTGATCAGCGATTCGAACAGGTAGATCAGCGATTCGAACAGATAGATAAACGATTCGAACAGGTAGATAAACGATTCGAACAGGTAGATAAGCAATTTGAACAATTCACCACATTTATGTGGATACTTGCCGTAATATTTATTGGAATTGCTTCTGTGACCATCGGTTTTGCCTTATGGGACAGAAGGACGATGATACGTCCTTTTGAAACAAAGGTAACACAGATTGAAAAATCCTTTGAAAAGTTCAGGGACGATAAAAGGGTTGAGAAGATCATAGCGGTGTTGCGCGAACTCGCAAAATCTGATAACCGGCTCGCTGAGGCTTTAAAAACGATTAATTTGTTATGAAATATACGGTTTTACTGTGTAACTGTATTTTCAGCTTGCCGTAGCCTAATTATACCGAATGATTTTATACTGCAAACGGGATAAAATGTACCATTTTTTATAGTTCTGATTTCGGATAAAAAAAGTTTACAAATACAATAAATATGTTTCTCGAAAATAAGCTTGAAGGTTCTGAACGATGCGGCTGGATTGAAGTCATTGTCGGTTCTATGTTTTCAGGAAAAACAGAAGAATTGATACGCCGTTTAAAAAGAGCGAAATACGCAAAGCAAAGGGTTGAAATATTTAAACCCATAATTGATACCAGATATTCGGAGGAACAAGTTGTATCGCATGATGCTAATGCAATCCGTTCCACACCTTTATCTTCTTCAGCGAATATTCTTCTTCTTGCGAATAATGTAGATGTTATCGGGATTGATGAAGCCCAGTTTTTTGATAATGGGCTTGTTGAGGTTTGTAACAGCATAGCAAACCAAGGTATCAGGATTATTGTCGCAGGGCTTGATATGGATTTCCGTGGCAATCCTTTTGGGCCGATTCCAGGACTAATGGCTATCGCTGAATATATTACAAAGGTGCATGCTATTTGTATGCGTTGCGGGAACCTGGCACAATATTCACATCGTAAAACAGATACGGAAAAGCTGATTGTGCTTGGAGAAACAGATATATATGAACCATTATGCAGAAAATGTTATTTTGAATCTCTAAGAAAGATCTAGCCTGAATAATTCATGTCTTGGACTAAAGTCCGGAATTGACGGGCTTCAGCCCAAATTTATGAATAATATAGGGTAAATATAAAAGTAAACAATTTTTTGTGAAATTTAGTGTTTTAGTGTTTTCGTGGCGAGAAGAAATATGCCACCAAAACACCAAAGCACAAAATCCCACGAAAATAAAAAATGTAACCCCGCAAAAAAAGAATGCCCGTAGGTAATATACCATATTATACAGAGGAAATTGCTAAAATAACCGATGGCAAGTTGATAGGACGGAGCACTGAATCAATTTCACATCTTATTACCGACAGCCGGGTAATTACATTTCCTTCCCAAGGTTCGCTTTTTTTTGCAATAAAGGGCGAGCGACATGATGGTCATAATTATATAGATGAATTATATAAAAAAGGTATCCGTAATTTTATTGTAAGTAATCTCCCGGAAAATTATAAAAAATATAATGAAGCCACCTTTATTTTAGTTTCCGATACTGTTATTGCCTTGCAAAACCTTGCTTCTTTCCACAGAAAAAAATATAATATCCCTGTAATAGGTATAACCGGAAGCAATGGCAAAACCATAGTCAAAGAATGGCTCTATCATTTTAGTGAGGATTCGATGGAAATAGTACGGAGCCCAAAGAGCTTTAATTCACAGATCGGTGTGCCTTTGTCGGTATGGCAGTTGAATACCGATACACAAATGGCAATCTTTGAAGCAGGTATATCTAAACCTGGTGAAATGGAGAATCTTGAAAAAATTATTCAACCTTCAATCGGTATCTTCACCAATATTGGACAGGCACATCAGCAAAATTTTATAAATCTTGAACAAAAGATTAATGAAAAGCTCTTGCTTTTTAAAAATTGTAAAACGCTTATTTATTGTAAAGACCACTCACTTGTTCACAAACAAATAACCGGTGATCAATTATTATCAGGATGCCGATTATTTATATGGTCAAAAAACAAAGAAGCCGATTTAAAAATTACTGAAATTATAAAATATGAAAAGTTCACAAAAATTACCGGCACTTTCAGAGATTTACAAATTGATATGGAAATTCCATTTACCGATGATGCCTCGGTTGAAAATGCAATACACTGCTGGGCATTAATGCTCTATCTTGAGCATGATCCTGAAAAGGTAAAAGAAAAAGCCCGTACTCTGCCTGTAGTGGCTATGCGCCTGGAACTAAAGGATGGTATAAATAATTGTATTATCATTAACGATTCCTATAATTCCGATATCGGTTCATTGAACATAGCCCTTGATTTTCTAAACAGGCAGAAACAAAGCAGAAAGAAAACTCTTATTCTTTCCGACATACTGCAATCGGGGCACCGCGATGATTCTCTGTACCTGGAAGTAGCCGAACTTGTAGATTCAAAAAATATAGACCGTTTCATTGGAATTGGTCCTGCATTATTAAAGTATTCGACATTTTTTAATAATTCTGATAAACTATTTTTCCCGTCCACCCAAGAGTTTATTAATAAATTTTCATCACTTCGTTTCAGAGATGAAGCTATTCTTATAAAAGGTGCAAGAAATTTTAATTTTGAGAAACTGACCGGTCTTCTCCAGCAAAAAACACATAATACTGTTCTTGAAATTAACATGAATGCTGTTATTCATAATCTGTTCATGCTTCGACATTATGCTGGAATATAACCTGGAGCCGGAAATCTATAGTTTCCGCGTACTTGATTTATTTACAAAGGCAGCAAAAAATGCCCGTGTGAAAAGTTATCCTGTCCACATCGAATTTGATTCCGGCATGAAAAGGTTGGGTTTTGTCGCTAATGAAATAGAGTCATTAGTACAACAATTAAAAAATAATCGTTATATACATATTAAATCCATTTTTTCACATCTGGTTGCCAGCGAAGATAGCAATTTCGATACATTTACATATTCACAGATTAATGAATTTGAAAAAATTTCCGAAATCTTTAATAATAATTTTAATTATCCGGTTTTACGGCATATTTTAAATTCAGCAGGTGTTGAACGTTTTTCGGAAGCTCAATTTGAAATGGTAAGAATTGGAATTGGCTTATATGGAATCAGTTCAAAACAGAATAATTTTTTGTTAAATATCAGTACATTAAAAACAACTTTAGTTCAAATAAAGAAAGGAAAATCCGGTGAATCGGTAGGTTATAACGGAAAGGAAAGACTTTCCGGAGATTCAATAATTGGGATTATTCCTGTCGGATATGCCGACGGACTTAATCGTCATTTAGGTAACCGTGCCGGCAAAGTCATGGTCAACGGACATCTTGCACCTATTGTCGGAAATATATGCATGGATATGACAATGATTGACCTTACCGGAATTTCTGCAAAAGAAGGCGACGAAGTTATTATTTTTGCCGATAATTACCCCGTGACAAATATTGCAAGTCAGATGGGAACAATACCTTATGAAGTACTGTCAGGAATTTCAAGAAGAGTTAACAGAATCTATTATCATGAATGATGGGTATAGATAGCAATAAACAGTTATTGCCCCTGAGGTTGAGGAGGTTGAGGTTAAAAAAGCTCTGTTATAGCCCCTTTTTAAGGGGTTGGGGTTTGAACTTGGGGTTTTGGATATTCCTGGTATTAATTTTCGCCACCTG
>JACQWN010000230.1 GCA_016209245.1 Bacteroidia bacterium | reverse complement strand
CAAGCTTTTCGTCATTAAGCAAAACCGTTTTAATGTTCCTGTAATAAAGCTTAGGGAAGCACTTGTTTCTGGACGATTTGGCAAATTAGTACTTGGGACGGTGCGTGTAAGATGGTGCAGGACACAAGAATACTATAATCAAGACAAATGGAGAGGGACTTGGAAATATGACAGAGGTGTATTAACAAACCAGGCGATCCATTATATTGATTTACTTGAATGGATGATGGGCGAGGTGGAATCGGTTTTCGCAAAAAGCGCTACAGCACTTGTTGATATAGAAGTTGAAGATACGGCTATTGTTTTATTGAAATTCGCTAATGGCGCTTTAGGGGTAATAGAAGCGACAACGGCAACACGGCCAAAAGATATAGAAGGTTCTATTTCTATTCTGGGACAAGGCGGAACTGTCGAAATCGGAGGAATTGCTACTAACGAAATAAAAACATGGGAATTTACACATCCGCTTCCCGAAGATAAAGATGTAATTACTAAATTTTCAACAAATTTCCCTGATATTTATGGGTTTGGCCATAAAGCGTTTTATGAACATGTGGTTGATTGTATCCTGAATAATAAAAATCAACTGATAGATGGTTTTGAGGCAAGAAAAAGTCTCGAGCTGATTTCAATAATTTATGAATCTATCGAAACGGGGAAAGAAACTTTTTTAACCCACGAAACACAAATGTGCAGGATGGGATGCTGAAGATATTGCAAACACGGCAGATCGCCATCCTTTCGTTTCGGATTCTGTAGTCCTCAAATTAACAATGTGGGTTAATACCTTGCGGAAATGAGTGGTGCCACAGGCGCCACCATGACGCTCTGCGTCATTTATCACGTTTTCAGTATAGAATTTATGCCTGGCTGGACAAAAAAAATACTTGAAATAAACCTGACTGAAAGAAAAACAACAGTCATTGAACTTTCGGATGATATCTGTCAAAAGTTTATCGGAGGCAAAGGGCTGGCAGGATATTTTCTAAGACCTTTTATTCACCTTCCATGGTATTCACCGGATATGCCTTTGCTCTTATTTACCGGGCCTTTGGTTGGAAGCCCATCTCCCACATCAGGCAGAATGACCATTTCTTCAAGGTCGCCCCTGACAGGAACAGTAGGTGATACTTCGGCGGGGGGAAAACTTGCCACCCAGATAAAAAAAGCAGGATGGGATGGAATTATTGTCAGAGGCAAAAGTGACAAACTATGCGGGATAGGAATTACCGACTCAAAGGTAGAATTTACCCATGCCTCAAACCTTTTTAACCGTGAAATTTCTGACATATTAAAATCATTACCTAAACATGGTTCAACGGCAGTTACCGGACCTGCTGCCGACAACGGAGCGCTGTTTTCAAATATCAGTATTGACGGACATTATTTTGCGGGCAGAAATGGTCTGGGGCTTATAATGAGCTCGAAAAATCTTAAATATATTCACGTAACAGGCAGTGGTAAAATTGATGTTTTTGATAAGAACGAAACCGCAAAAGCACGTGAAGATATTTTCCGGCTTATCTCGGCATCCCCTGTGCTGAAAGGAGAAATGGGTATTTCCGCGTATGGAACAGGGGCTCTGTATGATCTTACGCATAGCCGGAGGATGATGCCTACGGATAATTTTAAACAAACCTGGTTTTCCAAAGCGCCCGGACTGAATGCCTGGCATTACAAAAATTCATTCAGGACAAGGAAGACAGGCTGTACGGGATGTACTGTATTATGTAAAAAAATTGCTGAAGACGGACGCGCTGTTCCGGAATTTGAAACCATGTCGCATTTTACAGCGCTCCTCGGTAACGACAATTCTGAAATCGTAATGGAAGCAAACCGGATTTGTAATGAAACAGGCATGGATACTATTTCTGCCGCAGCCACACTTGCCTGTTATGCCGAGATAAATAATACAAAGATAAAACAGGAAAATATTCTGACATTGTTAAAAGATATTGCGTATTCAAGTAATGAAGGAAAAGAACTGAAGCATGGTTCATATCAATATTCAATACAGAAAGGAAAACCTGAAATCTCAATGACCGTTAAAGGTCTTGAACTTCCCGGTTATGACCCGCGGGGCGCTTATGGTATGGCTTTGGCTTATGCTACATCTACACGCGGGGGCTGCCATCTGAGAGCTTATCCTATCGCGCATGAGATTCTTCGCAAACCTGTAGCAACCGACCGGTTCTCATTCAGTGGAAAAGCCCGTGTTATCAAGTTAAATGAAGATATGAACGCTATGGTGGATTCGCTTACCGCATGTAAATTCATCTTTTTTGCCGCCACCCTTGAGGAATATGCCAGGATGTTCTCGGCGGTTACGGGTTTCCATACCACTGGACTGGAATTGCTCAAAACCGGAGAACGGATCTGTTACAATGACCGGATCATGAATGCAATCAATGGCTTTAATTCTTTTCATGATGATCTGCCTGACCGCTTTTTTAATGAGTGCGGAACAAACGGCCAAGGTATCGAAATCAAAGCCATTAACCGCAGTGATTTTTTACAGGCACGTGCAAACTACTATAAAATCAGAGGGCTCGATGAAAACGGCATGCCTTTGAAAGAAAAATGTACTGAATTAGGTCTCGAATGGAACGGTTAATAAACAAATATGCTGATAAATTAATAGCTCAGGGTATCTGCGAACAAAGCGCTCCTCCCATTATCGGCGGATTAGATGCTGAGATAGTCTGGAACCGGCAGGGAGAAGAAATACCTGTCCTTACCGGTATTATTAATGGTTTACCCATTAACAGTCTTTTGTTTGCCGAACCTGCTGAACCATACAGATCCATAATCAATTTCCTTGCACACTATTCCAGCGATGACCAAGGTATTATCCGTCCTGAAGATACAGAGACAAGGACCTTTCTCCATGATATTCCGGTGACCGGTGAATTTAAAGTTTTACCTGTTATTGAAAATCTGAAAAGACGAAAAGCGGTCATTATCAAAAACCGGGGTATCATCAGCTTTGGAATTGTCAGTCCTGAACAGGCTTTTATTAACTATAGCTCGGTTTGTTTTTCATGCTTTATCAAGTTTTTTGTTGATTTTTATTTTAAACACTTAAATAATATGCCGCTTCTGAAACAAGAAGAAATAATTTTACTGCAGGCGCTGGATATTTATGGAAAGTTTATTAATAATATTAACTGTTCCCCTTGGTTTGCCGGACCGTTTACAGAAACTGAAACAGCTATCAGCGCTATGATTGAAGCCGGCAAGATGACTGTTGATTCACGGATGGTGGATTCATTTTTCGGGAATATCTCTTATAAACTTGATAATACTATATTTATTAGTCAAACCGGCAGTTCGCTTGATGAATTAGCAGGATATATTGATCCCTGTCCTTCCGATAACCGCGCCACTATCGCCATTACCGCTTCGAGTGAATACAAGGCGCATAAGGGAATATATGAACTATGCAGCGGCAGCGGCAGCGGCAGTTGTTGCAGGGCTATTCTGCATGGTCATCCCAAGTTTGCTGTTATCCTTTCGATGATGTGCGATAAGATGGATTGCAAGGGAAAAGGAAGCTGCCATTTACGGTGTTCGGAAAACAGGTACATCGCCGATATTCCAATTATACCGGGAGAGGTAGGAACCGGTCCGACAGGTATTTCCATATATTAATTTTTTGTAACTATTTAGGTATGGACGTTATTATTCCACCGAAGTACGAAAAAATTACGAACTTACGAATTACGAACATTAAACCTAATGTGATGTTCATCAGATTGTAAATATTTATCAAT
>JACQWN010000229.1 GCA_016209245.1 Bacteroidia bacterium | reverse complement strand
TTATCAATACACAAAAGAAACAAATGCGATTTATCCATTGGTTGACATCTGTGTACCGTTATATGTTGTTACTTCTGTAACTTCAGATAATGGCTGTGGAAATAATATAACTATTATTTATAAATATACCGGAGCTAAATTGCACCGGCAAGGTAAAGGATTTCTCGGATTTGAAGAGATTACCGCTTTAAATAATTCGACGCAGAAGAAAGTAATTAAGACTTATGACATAAATTCTATATACTATTATAGCTATCTTAAAGAAACACAGGTAAAAACAAATACTGACATCCCTATTTATACTGTGTTCAATACGGTGACGCCCCGTGGCAATATAGACGAGAAACCATATTTTAGTTATTTAAGCCAGCAGGATATAACCGATGACCTGAAAAATATTTCATCAACAACTACTTATGTTTATGATGATTATGGTAATTTGACGGAAAAATTCGAGGATTATGGAGAAGACGGTACGATTTCGTCTAATAGTCATTATACAACAGCAGGGGCATGGTGTCCAGCTTTACCGGATACTATTACTGTTACACGGGTTGTTGGCGAATAGGAACCTTATTCCAGAACTATCGTAAATCAGTACGATATAAGCACAGGTTATCTGATGAAAAAAATTACAGATTTTGGTACAAATAAAAGCATAATTACAAGTTACAGCTATAATTTATGTGGTTTTCTAACTGAAATAAATTCCCATGCCACCGGACTGCAAATCCGTAATACAAAAATAGAATATGACCCTACAGGGCGTTTTATTATAAAAGAAACCAATTCACTTAATCAATCTGTTACTATGCAATACGAGCCTTCCATGGGTTTATTGCTCTCAAGGAAAGGAATTACAGGCTTAACAACTTCATACAAATACGATGGTTTTGGAAGATTAATCGAAACAATAACCCCGCAAGGACATAAGATAACAAGAACAATGAACTGGGAAATTGATGATACAAAACCGACACAGGTATATTCAGTGACGACTGCAATACCTGGATTACCTAATTCTAAATTATTTTATGATATTTACGACAGGGAAATATTAAACGAAACCGATGGTTTTAATGGTACAATTGCATCCCATACTTATTATAATACGGCAGGACAAGTCCAGGCAACATCAAAACCATATTACCCTTCAACTGAATCGCAAATATTAACACATTACTTATACAATAAAGACCGGTTATATGCTATCGGTGTCAATGATTTTGCAGTTACAACGTATATTGGATACAATGGCACTACTACCACAACGGTAAATCCAGCAGACCAACAATTTTCAAAGACCACCGACGTTTTTGGCAATATCACAAATGCTTCAGACCTGTGCGGCGAGATAAGTTATACCTGCAATAGCGCCGGTAAAATTATAACTATGGACGCAATAGGCAGTTCATGGTCAATGGGTTATGATAATTTTATATATCAAAATAAACTTACCGACGAGGATGCTGGTGAAATTAACTATATTTACAACGCATACGGCGAGCTTGAATCGCAAACCGATGCAAGGTCAAACAATTTTTTGATGACTTACGACAAACTCAGCAGGATAGAAACGAAAACAGGCGCCGATGACACGATAAATTATGATTACTATACTACTGGTAACGGGACCGGTATGTTAAAAAGCATTACAGCGCCCAATATACCAGGTAAAACATACAAATACGATACATATTACAATATCGTGGAGATAAATGAAGATATTGAAGGGCAGCCTTTTGAAACAAAATATGAATACAACATATATGGAAATATTACAAAAATAATTTATCCGTCAGGGTTTTCAGTAATATATGAATATGATCAGAACAGTTATCTCACTGCTGTAAAACGAGATGATACACAGGCAATGATATGGCAGGCGGCAGAATATAATGCATTAGGGATGGCCACACGTTATACATCAGGAAATGGACTACAAACAGATGTAATTTATGAACCGGTAACCTGAACTGGCGAAAAGACATTAAAAGGAATATTACCGAATCGTTTGAGTACGACAATAACCGCCTTTGGAAATGTTTTAAAAACGGTTCACCTACTAAGGAGGTTATTTATGATTTGAATGGAAACATCGAATCGAAAACCGACGCAGGCAATTATGAATATGACCTTATTCGCAAACATGCTGTTAATAAAGTGACATCTAATCCTGGTACCATTTCAGTAGAAAATCAGCAAATTGATTACACAAAATTCAATAATGTTGAGCGTATAGCCGAACTGGGTTACGAGATGCTGTTTACTTACGGAGCCGATGAACAGCGGAAAAAGGTACGGTTATATCAGAACGGTGATCTTTTATGGACAAGGTATTATTCAGGCATATACGAAGAAGAAATAAAAGGCGGCGTTACACGGAAAATTCATTATATCGAAGGCGGCGACGGCCTCGCTGCTATATGTATAAAAGAAAATGGTACCTATACTATGTATTATGTTATTAAAGACTATCTAGGTTCTATCCTTGCCCTTGTCAACCAAAGCGGGCAGATAGCCGAGGAATATAGTTACGACCCCTGGGGCAGGCGACGAAACCCTGTTACCTGGTCATATACAGCATCCATACCCACATTAATATATCGTGGATTCACCAGCCATGAGCATTACGATGAATTAAAATTAATAAATATGAATGCCCGGCTCTATGACCCGATACTCGGGCGTATGCTTTCGCCTGATAATTATGTCCAAATGCCAGACAATACTCAAAATCTGAACAGATTCACCTATTGTCTTAACAATCCTTTAGTTTTTGCTGATCCAGATGGAGAATGGATTTATTTTATTGCTTCGGCGATTGTAAATGGTATGTTTACAGGGGCTTTACAAAGCACTTATCAATATACTTTAACAACACCTCAGGAACAATGGAATTACAAGGATATGGGCGAAGCTGCCGGGAAAGGCGCTATTTACGGAGGTATAACATCCGGCGTACAGACAGGGTTCGGGTTAGCCTCTAT
>JACQWN010000228.1 GCA_016209245.1 Bacteroidia bacterium | reverse complement strand
TTATCAATACACAAAAGAAACAAATGCGATTTATCCATTGGTTGACATCTGTGTACCGTTATATGTTGTTACTTCTGTAACTTCAGATAATGGCTGTGGAAATAATATAACTATTATTTATAAATATACCGGAGCTAAATTTCATTTGCAAGGAAAAGGATTTATGGGATTCTCACAGGTTACCGCTATTGACGCAACAAGTAGAATTAAGAATATAAACTATTTTAACTTTAGCATTGAAGACGATTATACTGAGATCGGATTCGACAAAATATATTATATACCACAAAACGTAAAATCTGAAAATTATTACTATCACAATGCTTCTAATAGTTATATTAAAATGAATGAAATAATTTATACTAAGAAAATATATCCATATTGTCCTTTAGATGATAAAAGAATATTTATATACGATTATGAAATATATCAACATGACTATCTAAAAAACACTTTAATTAAAACAATAAGTAATTATATTAATGATGGTGGAATTTATGGTTCAGGGGATATTGTCTATGGCAATATATCTTCAATGGAAACATATTACTACCCTGAACCTGCATCTGCATCTTACGATATTAAAAAAATTAATAATTTTGATAATTATATTATTGCAAATTCATGGTGTCCTTCAAAATTTACAAAAGAAACTTTTACATCGGAATATGCCAATTCGGATGAAACGTCGCCATATACAAGAACTGTGGATTATAATTATAACAGCAGTGACGGTTTACTGGAAAATAAAATCAATGATATGAATACACCTAAAAGCGTAACTACATCATATCAATATTATAACGATTACGGGGTTTTGAAAAACATTACAGTTTCTGCAAGCGGTCTGACGCCAAGAGAAACGGATTATGAATATGATGCAAAATACCGTTTTATTACAAAGCAAAAAAATCCGATGGAGCATGTTTCATTAGCTGAATATGATGCTAAAACCGGAAATATAATAAAAAGTACGGATATTAATAATCATTCCACATCATTTAAATACGATGATTTTGGAAGAATGACTGAAAAAACTCTTCCTACAAGACAAAAAATAACTTATACCTTACATTGGGTTTATTATACTCCGGATGCCCCCGATTATTCAAAATATTATTCTGATATTTCCGGCGATAATTTACCGGATGTTATTACATATTATGATATATTAGGCAGGGAAATTATGACAATAAAAAAAAAATTTAATGAGAGCCACCAGGATGTCGTTATTGCAAAACAATATGATGATAAAGGTAATTTACATTCCGTAACGGATACGTATTTTAAAGACGGCTCACCAACCAATTTTACATATTATGATTATAATGCTCCTGGATACAGGATTTCAAAAATTGGTACTCTGACAAATAATTTATTATATTCTTACGATGATAATTCCATTACAATAAATAACACTTCCACCGGACAAGTTACATCAAAATCATATAATTCCGCTGGAAATTTGATAAATGCAACCGATCCGGGCGGTACAATAAGCTATGTTTACAATAATCAAGGACAGGTGAAAGAAATAAATTATAATGGCACAATAACTACTATGGAATATGACGATTATGGAAGACAACGATTTCTTCACGACCCTGATGCAGGTACGATTGAATACCTTTACAATGCTTACGGCGAGCTGGAATACCAGAAAGACGCCCGTACAGATATTAACAATGAAAATACCATGACTTATGATAAGCTTGGACGGCTACTGGCTAAAAACTGCTATGAAGGCGTATATACTTATGTCTATGATACAGTACCCAATGGCATAGGTTTGCTCTCTTTTATTACTGCACCCGGTGGAGCTGCTCAAGCGTATAAGTACGACAATTTATCGCTTACTTCTGAAATAACAGAAACCATTGATGACCAAACTTTTGTTACCAAATACGAATACGACCAGTACGGGAATAATACGAAAATAGAATACCCTTCCGGATTCGCTATTCAGAGACAATTTAACGACATAGGATTACTCAATAACATTAGTAAAATAGAAACAGAATACTATATACCAATTTGGAATTTATACTCTGTAAATGCACGAGGGCAAATTACTACAACATCTTATGGTAATAATATGCTTTCAGAAAAGACTTATGATGACTTTGGGTATCCTGAAAATTTTAAAATTAAAAATTTTTCTTCTGCCCAAGTGCATATCATTGATTATAGTTTTGATCCTGTATGGGGGCGTATTACTTCCCGCAGTGATAATTTTATACAGAACTCCGTGACATATAGTAACTCTGAAACATTTAGCTACGATACCGACAATAAAATGCTCAATCGTTTAAGTAATGTTTATACTAACAACCTTACTACACCTGCTCAAGAAATACAATATGATGCAAACGGAAATATAAGCATGAAAACCGATGCAGGAACTTATACTTACGACGGCGCCCAACCTCATGCAGTAACAAACGTAACGAATGATCTGGGCATTATCCCGGCAAAAAATCAAACAATTACTTATAACAGCTTTAATAAAGTTTCTCCAATTATTGAAGACACCGACAATGGAATTTACCGCATGGAGTTTACTTACGGCGTGGACAACGAGCGACGCAAAGTGGTTACATATAAAGACAATGTTTTATTAAGCACCAAATATTATAGTCTCAACTACGAAAAAGAAATTACCGGTACAACTATAATTCACGATCATTATATTAGCGGCCCCGATGGTTTATGCGCTCTTTACAGGAAAAATGAAACAACAGGATTCGAGAATATGAAATATGTACATACCGATTATCTTGGTTCTATAATTGCCTTAAGTTCCGAGTATATTCAAGATATTGGACTTCGTTACAGTTATGATGCATGGGGCAGGCGACGCAGCCCCTATAACTGGAATAACTATCCGCCAATGACTCCATTTACAAATAGAGGTTTCACCGGTCACGAGCATATTGATGAGTTCGGGCTTATAAACATGAAAACGGCCATCAATTTTTTTTGTTTTAAATAGAAGACAAGAGTTCTTTTATTTCGCTATCCGAAATATTATCCCGTTCTGATTTATCGTAAATGGTAAGGACGTAAACAGTAGTTTTAGGTACTTGAAATTTCTTTTGAACTTTTCGGTAACTTCAACTTTATAGCTCATTCAAAAAATCTTTACCAGACTGTAATTTGATTTTACCCTGTTTTGCAAGTTTAACTTCTTCAACGGCTTCTTTAAGGTCAGTCATAAAAAATTTTTTTTCTCTGAGCCGTTCCAGTTCTTCCAGTTCTTTCTGAATTTTTTCCCAGTCATGGAGTGTAAGCAGTACACCACTTTTATGTCCATTGATATCGGTGATAAATTGAAGATTCATATAATTAATTATATTTATTAATAAACTATTGAACAATTTACAAAAATAAGGATAAAATATATAAAAAAAAATAATATTATATCTAATATCTCGCCGAACCCGGTAAAGAAATGCTCTTTACTTACGGACCCGACCAATTAAATTTTTTATCGTTGGTAATCTTTATTAATTATCCAGCGGTTTTTAAAACAAAGAAGCCCTGACGGCAGACATATTTATCACTTTCCTCGTCATACCGAAGCGCCGCCACAGCGCCGTAAACGAAATGATAAATATTTCATGAATGATAGATTATACACCTTTACAAATTTCTACTGTTAAAAAAAGTTAATCTCAATATATGAAAGAATAACATAATATAACTAATTGTTATATTTGAACTTTATTTATTCACATTTAAAATTTTTGATTATGAAAAAAATATTTTCAATTGCCTGTCTGACAATATTTGCATGTTGGAGCTTATCTGCCCAACAGGTTGGGCAATCTATTTCTTTTAATGAAGAAACACACGATTTTGGTGTTATTGAAGAAAACGGAGGCAAGGTGTCCAATAAATTTGAATTTACCAATACAGGCAGCGAACCATTAGTAATTAATAATGTTAAAGCTTCATGTGGCTGCACTACTCCCGAGTGGTCAAAAGAGCCTGTCCCTGCAGGTGCTAAAGGTTATGTTACCGCAACTTTTGACCCCAAAAACCGGCCCGGAAATTTTAATAAAAGCATTACCGTGACTTATGCCGAATCGCAGACAAAAGTACTATATATCAAAGGAGAAGTCAAGGGCAGCCCTTATCCAAGAAGCTTCGGCGATTTGGGATTGAAAACCGATAACATCGGATTTGCTAAAGTGCTTAATACCGAAATTAAAACGGAAAAAATAGAAATAATTAATAACTCAAAAGAAAAAGACCTGAACATAAAATTTAAAGAAGTGCCTGATTATATAAAAGTTACTGCAAATCCGGCATCTCTCAGACCTGCTCAAACAGGTGTAATTGAAATCGCTTTTGATGCAAAGAAAAAAAATGATTGGGGTTTTTTCAGCGATAAAATCAGGGTTATTATTAATGATGATGAAACCCAGCAAAATTTTATACGTACCAGCTCTACTATAGAGGAAGATTTTTCAAAGCTTACAGAAAGCGATATAGCCAAAGCGCCAAAGCTCGAGTTTGTAACAACTAATTTTGATTTCGGAACTATAAATCAGGGAGAAACAATTTCAACTGAATTTCAATTCAAAAATACAGGTAAGAGCGATCTTATTATCCGTAATACTAAAACAAGCAGCGGGTGCACTGTAATTACGCCAAGCAAGAATATCATCAAATCCGGCGCAGAAAGCACAATGAAAGCGAGCTTCAATTCAACGGGAAAACGCGGAAAGCAACATCAGACAATTATTGTTATTTCTAACGACCCTCATGATAATGGTAAAGCGTCAAGTATTACTCTGACCCTTACCGGTACGGTAAATACACCTGAAGAAAATCCGCAGAATAAATGATAAGATATTTTTTTTTATGATATCCCTTATGCAATTTTTCCATTTTATGTAAGCCAATGAATTATCATTTTTTAAAAATTCAATTTGACGAATATATTAATAAAGAATTAAGCTCGCAGAATGATGGATTTATTATCACAGCATTCTTAACTACAAAAATCCAAAAACTTTTAAAACGGAGGATAATATGGCAGCATCAGCAGTAAAGGAAATATTTGAAGTTTTGCCGTACATCAAAAAGATAGGTGCAAAACATCTATGGTTTGACTTTGATAAAGAAGCAGATGTTATGTATGTAAGTTTAGAGCGACCTCAAAGAGCGACTGATACGAATATATTAGAAGACGGTATATTCCTCCGGTTACGAGGTAAAAAAATTGTTGGAATCACGGTAACAAATGTCAGTAAAAAATTTATGGGATAAAAATTGAGCCATAAATTGCTCTGTATGACAAATACCAATCATATTAATAGCGCTCTGCATATAAGCAAAGGAGTAAAACGCCCTAATTCTATAAATCCTGAGGCAGCAGAAAAATACAAGCGTGAAAAAAAAATTTTGACTGTTCAGGATTATATTAAAAATATTAAAAACGGAGATAGAATTATATTAAGTAAGGCAATTACATTAATTGAGAGTTCTCTGCCCGAACAACAACAATTGGCACAAAAAGTTATAAAAAAATGTCTTTCCTGTTCAGGAAATTCTTTTCGTATCGCTGTTACAGGTGTACCAGGTGTGGGCAAATCCACATTTATTGAAGCG
Source organism: Bacteroidia bacterium (assembly GCA_016209245.1). GTDB lineage: Bacteria > Bacteroidota > Bacteroidia > Bacteroidales > BM523 > JACQWN01. The sequence goes on along the minus strand of JACQWN010000228.1, from coordinate 1,126 downwards.
TTGGGGAAATTTCTAACTAATAAAGGTGAAAAAGTTGCTGTTCTGGCAATTGATCCTACCAGTAAAAAATCGAAAGGCAGCATACTTGGCGATAAAACAAGAATGGAGCGGTTAGCCGCAGACCCGAATGCTTTTATTCGCCCCTCTCCTTCCGGAGGCATCTCTGGCGGTGTAGCGGGTAAGACCCGCGAAAGCATTGTTCTGTGCGAAGCCGCCGGTTTTAACATTATTTTAATCGAAACAGTCGGGGTTGGTCAATCGGAAACCGCAGCCCACTCTATGACCGACCTGTTTCTTCTGCTGTTACTGCCAGGAGCAGGCGATGAACTGCAGGGACTGAAACGGGGCATCATGGAAATGGCCGACATCGCAGTAATAAATAAAGCGGATGGAAATAATATTAAAAAAGCGGAACTGGCTAAAAGAGATTGCGAGAATGCTTTACAATTTTACCCATTGCCCGAATCAGGATGGAAAACCAAAGTTAATACCTGTTCATCAATATCTGCCTGCGGCATAGGAGAAATATGGAACGAAATAAACGATTATTGCAATTTTACAAAAACAAATAATTTTTTTGCTCAAAAACGTTCTCTGCAATCTAAATATTGGTTTTATGAAACTATTAACAAAGCCCTTGAAGACAGATTTTATCAACATCAACAAATTACCTCCCGTCTAAAACAACTCGAAACAGAAATACTGAAAGGAAAGCTGCATCCTTTTATTGCAGCGCAAAATCTCCTTGACAGATATTTCCATAATAAATGAGGCAACTTTATTAATCGTCTATTCGTCTTATATAATAATTCACATTATCAAATAAAATTTGAGTCCACTCTAAAAAGTCAAAAAAAATAAAAATGCCACTAAAACACCAAAACACTAAATCCCACAAAATATTGAAAATCAATTAGTTAATTTTTGGTGAAATTTTGTGTTTTAGTGATTTTGTGGCAAAAATAAGTTTTTAGAGTAGACTCAAATTTGGTGAAATGAAAAAACATTTTTATTTTTATGAAAAAATTTTTTTATTATGCATAAGATGATATTACAAGATAAAGGGTCAAAACGAAGCAAACTTCTTTCATTTCTAATTTTATTCCTGCCTGTTATGCTCTATGCT
>JACQWN010000227.1 GCA_016209245.1 Bacteroidia bacterium | reverse complement strand
GGTAATCAGTGACAGGACTACATCCTGCTGCTGCCTATTTGCATATTTGAAAATATACAAATATTTCCCCGTTTGCAGTATATAAACCAGTATATTATTCATTAATTGGTTCGAGCAATGTTACATTACCGGTTTCTTTATCAACATTTCCATATCTGTCGGTGATAGTTGCCTGGTAACAATATACACCTTCTTCACCTATTTTATTTGTACCTCGTATTTTTCCATCCCATTTTTTCGAAAAATCATTCGACTCAAAAACCAGTTGTCCCTGTCGGTTAAAAATTCTTATATTGAACTGGTAATCTTCAGGATTTTTAGCTATAGGTCCGAAATAATCGCCGAGCCCATCACCATTTGGGGTAAATGCGTTAGGAAATGTAAAAGGAGCTTTAATTTTTACATCAATTGTTTTTGTAATCATTTTTGAACAACCGTTAAGATGAGATGAAATAAGCTTTATTTTCCTGTTTCCGTTATAAAAAATTTCTGTTTCGGGATTTTCGTCAGTCGAGAATTCCTGTTCATCAATAAACCACCGCCACATTTAACCATCCTGTGTCTGATTAATAAAAGAAAATTTGTATTGATTGTTTTCATACGAAAAATCAGGATTTGGCGAGAGTTTTACTTTAATTGGAGTAGTATTGGTATAATTAACGAGAAGTTCGGTTTTATAATATTTTACAGTTAATGAAACAATGTATTCGCCTGGATCATTGTAAATATGGCTTGGCTGTTGTTCTGTTGAAATTTGTCCATCGCCGAAATCCCACAGGTAAATAATTGTATCACTGTTTTCAAGAAGATAGAAATTAACGCTCAGTGGTGAACAACCTTCAAAATAGTCAGCAGTAAATTTAGCACAAGGCGGAGCTTGTTCATATTTTCTGATATTGTTTAGCTGTTGAGCAGAAAATACCTGATTGTTATTTGCAGATTCATCATTAGTAATATTAGAATTATCTGTTATAGCTTGAGTGGTTTTGGAATTATCGTAATTTTTAATAATTTGTTCAGCAGATTGGGGCTGTTCAGAAAATAATGATTTACTGTTTGTATGTACAGGATTCTGTAAATTATCTTTATTGGTTACAGTTCCTGAATTATCTTTTGCCGACGGGATGCTTATATTTTGAGCCGGTTGAATAACAGATAGGTTTGTATTAGTTAAACGGGTTTTATTGACAGAATTTATTTCTGTGTCATTTAAGTAAAAATATGTAAAAATAGCTCCAATAATAACAATGGTAGTTGAAACAGAAGCTACAATAATCTTTAACGGAGAAATTCCTGAAGCTTTAGGCAGGGATTTCTCCAATTTAAGCCAATCGGCGTGATTGTAAGGTAACTCGTAGTTTTCAAGTACGTTTTTGATTACCTGTTCAAAATTTTTATTTGTATTCATGTATATATATGTTTAATAGTTCTTTCAGCTTCATTTTAGCTTTGAAAAGGTTTGATTTCGAAGCGCCGACAGAAATATTTAGTTTTTCAGCAATTTCTTTGTGCGAATAGTTTTCTATCACATAAAGGTTGAAAACAGTCTTGTAAGCGGGTGTAAGCTTCTGAATTAAATCAAGCACTACTTCCGCTTTTATGTTTATTTCTTCCTGATAATCCAATACTTCATCTGAATCATCCCTGATTTCCGACATGGTATCTTCGTGATAATCAAGTAAATAACTTCCATTTTTCCGGATATAATCAATGGCATTATTTACGATTATCTTTCGTATCCATCCTTCCAAAGAACCTAAATTTTTAAAGCTATTAAGACTTGTGAATACTTTAATAAAACCATCATGTAAAATATCTCTGGCCTCTTCATAATTGGAGGCGTAACGTATGCACACGGCCAGCATTTTTCCGTAAAACGACTGATATAAAATCTGCTGTTCCTTTCTTTCGCCCTTTATGCAGGCGTTAACAAATTTTTCAACAGCTATTTTATCGGAAAAGTTTATAACTGACATCTTTTGTAAATTAGACGGATAATTTTGTTATAAGTTGCCTGACAAAAAAATATATATATACTTTATTTAGTATTTGTCCATAATGTTGTCATTGTGACCACGAGGTATTACTCATCGGATGACTTGCTACAGATTAGATTTATGCTGTCCTAAAATAAAAAGTCATCCGATGAGTTTATATGCGAATATTAATTCGTGCAATTCGTGGCATTTTTGGCATTTTATTGACATTACGGATAAACTCTATTTAATCTGAATAATAACGATTTAGTATAGTATATACTGCATTAAGTTTATCATCTAACATATCCTGAGTTTTTGCTTCAGCCAGAAATCTCAGGTATGGCTCGGTATTTGAAGGACGCACATTAAACCACCATTCTTTAAATTCAATACGGTAGCCATCAAAATCAAAAAAAGTGGTAGGTTCTTCTTTGTTTGTGAAATACTCTTTAAGTGCATCCATAGCTTCTGTTTTCTGCGTGATTTTAAAATTAATTTCCCCCGAATTTGCATAAGATGCGATATTTGCAATTAACTGGGAAGCCGATATGCCGTTTTTACGCATTTTGCTGATAATATCGAGAATAATCAGACATGCCATCATCCCGGAATCGGAGTAATAGAAATCGCGAAAGTAGTAATGGCCGGCAAGTTCACCGCCATAAATACCGTTAATTTCTCTCAGCTTTAAAGATGCATAAGCACGTCCTACACGCCATGTGTGCATAGTACTGCCAAATTTTGCTATATATTCACCCACAGCTTTTGAAGTTCGGATATCTTGCAGGACTATGCCTTTTTCATTCGGCAGAAAATAATGGGCAAGAACGGCAATCATCAGGTCGGGTGAAATAAACTTTGCATTTTCGTCAACAAACATAACCCTGTCGGCATCGCCGTCAAAAATGATTCCAATATCACATTTTTCACGTGATACTAAATTTTTCAAAGCTTCGACGTTTTCCTGCACTAACGGATTCGCTTCATGATTAGGAAATGAGCCGTCGAGCGTATCAAAAAGATATAACGGTGTGTCGTTAAGAAACTCTTTTATTATTAATGCCGCCATTCCATTTGAGCAGTCAAGTCCGATTTTCATTCCTGAAATATCGGGCATATACCGCTTTAAAAAAAGAATATAATCATTTAATACATTAAATTCTATTACTTTACTTTTTTTCTGTAATGGTCTTATTGTTTCGGAATGAACCAACCTTTCGAGCTCATTTAAGCCGGAATCATAACCGACAGGCAGTGCATTATGTCGTGAGATTTTTAATCCGTTATATTCTTTTGGATTATGTGATGCGGTAATCATCACCGATGCCTCAAAGCCATGCTTAGCTGTATTGTAATATACCATCGGAGTTGTAGAAAGTCCCAGATTATAAACATCTGCTCCGGCGTCAGTGATTCCTTCACACAGGCTTTGAAAAATTTCAGGAGAAGAAATTCTTACGTCTCTGCCGACCAGAACTTTATCGGTTTTTAATAACTCTGGCAGGAAAAAACCAATCTTATAAATATCATTTTTATTAAAATCCTGCTCATAAATACCTCTGATGTCGTACGCGTGAAATGCTTTCATGAATCGTTATTCGTTATTCTTAATTAGCAATTTTGGTATGATAAGCTCTCGGAATTTTTCAGCAATTTCAATAGCCTCTTTTACTTCTTCATCTGTGGGTTTTATAATTAAATTGGGATAACGAATCTGAACAGCAAAACTATCTAATTTAGCAGCCATCTGATAATATTCAAGAGGAAATTTATCTTTTTGTGCAATTAAATTTAATAGATATATTAAATCATGCTTATATAAAAAACTTATTTTTAGAAAAACTAGATAAGCTTTAAAATATTTTTCTACTGCTTGTTGACAGTGAAAACAAATAGTTTCTTTATATTCAGATATATGTAAATAAATAATTTTAGCGGTACCCAAATCTTGCTCTGCAAGATTCAACCATTTGTTAAATTCATTATTGTTTTTCATAAATAACTTTAGCGATTTTGAAAATGTTATGTATAAAAGAAAATTTATTTTCCCCTTCTTTATAAATTTCTTCCGGTGTATAAACCAGAATATCTAAAGGAAATATAGTATCTAATAATAACATTCTAACATTATATATTCGTTTATGAGGCGGTAAATCAGTATTTTTAATAATTATTAAATCAAGGTCGCTATTTTCAGTTGCAGTTCCAATTGCATATGAGCCGAAAATATAAATTTTTTCGGGCTTATAATTATTTACAATTTTTTTTACTACTTCATTAATTTGTGTCTGAGAAATCATAATGCTAATACTTAAAATTACAAATTTAAAAAATGGAAAGAATAATAGAAATTTATTTTATGTGTAATTTATTTAGTGCTTTCTTGTATTTCTTTGCATACAGCTTATGCTGCTCTAATGTTTTAGTAAAATAGTGAGTGCCTGAAAAATCTTCTTTGGCACAAAAATATAAATATTCATGTTTTTCGTAATTCAAAACACCATCAATTGAAGAAATTGATGGCATGGTTATCGGGCCAGGAGGGAGACCGGTGTGAAGATATGTATTATAAGGCGATTCGTGCTTGAGGTGAGAATTTAATACACGTTTTATCGTAAAATCGCCCACAGCAAAAATAACTGTAGGGTCTGCCTGAAGAGGCATTCCTTTATTCAGCCGGTTGATATATACTCCTGCAATCTTGGGCCTTTCCTCTATATTCTGCGATTCCATTTCAACTATTGATGCCAGTGTGCTTACTTCATTTTGTGTAAATTTAAGCTGTTTTGCCTTACTTTTCCTTTCTTCATTCCAGAATTTATTATATTCTTCATACATTCTTATAAAAAATTTTTCGGATGATGTGTTCCAGTAAAATTGATACGAATTAGGAATAAACATACCGAGCAGTGTATTTTTATTAAAACCATACCGGCTAATATAATTTTCATCATTCAGCAATTTAATAATCGCTCCAGAATCAGCTTCAATATAGCCCGACACAATTGCTGCAAGCTTAGGCAATGTTCTAACATTGTTCAAAACAATACAGACAGGTTCCTGCATCCCCGAACGAAGAAGATTTATCAGTTCATTATTGCTCATTTTATTTTTTAACCTGTACCTGCCCGGATGCACATTATTGATATAATTTTTTCGTTTAGCTACAAATTCAAACGATTCATTATCAATAATATATTTTTTTTCATATAAAAATTTTCTGACATCTTTATAAGCAGAACCGGTCGGAATATAAAAAAAGACGGAAGCTTCTCCTTTTAAGTCAATATTAGGAGAAAAAATCATTTGATAAATTACATAACCCGCTATACCTGCTATAATAAAGCAAGAAAGTAAAATACCAATTATAATCTTAATTATCAGATATTTATTTTTTTTTTTTCTGCGAATCATTGTTTTTTAATTATGCTATAAAATTGTAAAATATATTCGATATTTCGACATTTTTGAAAAATGCCGATATTTATTATTAAAATGTTTCTAATTTGGAAACATTTAATATCTTTGTGTCGTAAATGTCAAAAAATGCGAATCATTGCCAAAAGTACTCTGCGAAAATTTTATGAAACTGCATATTGAAGTTAAGCTTCTTTTTTATCTGTTATTCTTATTTTCCTTTTTTATTTATTCCTGCAAAGAAAAAAATATTTGCAACTGTCTAAAAAGAACCGGAAGGGTTGTTACGGCTGAAAATCATCTTCCCGAGTTTCATAATGTGGTTATAAAAGATATGTGCTACCTTTATTTAGAACAGGACACGATAAATAAAATTAAAATAACCTGCGGTAATAATCTGTTACCATTAATAAAATATGATATTCTCGATGATACGCTATATATAAGTAATCATAATATTTGCACCTGGTCGCGAAGCTATAAAGAAAAAATAGAAATTTTTGTCACATTTCAATCATTAAAATGTTTACGTATTGAAAGCGGTTGCGATATTCAAGCATTGGATACAATCAGTGAAAATGAGCTTATGGTTGAAGTATGGGGACGTATCACAACTACAAATTTGTTGTTGCATTGCAATATTTTCCGATTAAACCTTCATGCGGCAAACGGCGATTATACCCTATCCGGAGCTTCAAATATTTTTTATTTATATAATGTAGGAACTGGATATGTATTTGCCGATCGGTTGATTACTGAAATATCATATATTACTTCCAATTCCGACGGCGATAGTTATGTCAATGTTTCAAAAGAGCTGGATGCACAGGTATTAGGCAAGGGAAATGTTTATTATAGCGGTAATCCTGAAAAAATAAAAATTTTGGAGACATATAAGGGGAGGGTTATAAATATTCCATAATTTTGTAAAAAAAGGTTAATATTGCACATTATACTTCGACTATTTGAGTTTGCAAAAAAAAGGTAAACTCAAACGCTCAGTATAACTGAAACTAAACAGCTTTGTAGGTGTAAACCTGTTAAGTTTCAGTATATAAGGAATTTTATTGATATTATACTAAATTTAGAGGAAATGGTTAAATTGTTAACATTGTTAAATTGCTTTTTTAAGTCATTTATATGTAAGTTCTCAATACTTGCAGGTATAAAGGTATAAGGGGGGTATAAGGTATAAGGGTATAAAGGAAATATATACCTCTATACCTCTATACCTCTATACCTTACCTGCGTATATGGAGAAGTTACATTTATATATCGTTAATATTTGATTTATAACAATTTAGCAATATAACAATTTAGCAATATTATTTCAGCAAAAGGTTAAATTTTAAACCATTTGCAAAATAAAGCCGCTAATTGTGAATAAAAAATTAAGCCAAATAATCAATTTATTAGCTCATGAGTTTAGACTTTATCTTAGCATCGGCATTGGTGTATTTTTATTTATTCTTTTTTTTCAGCCATTTCCACTCGAGAGATTTGATTTTAGCAACAAGCTGTTATTTATCGCCGGCTTAGGGGGAATTATTTTTCTTTCTATGTTATTATCCCGGATTGTTATACTATGGCTTATTCAGAATAATTATCAAATTTACCGTGAAGTTTTTTTTCGTTCTTATCTTAAAGGTTTTATTATTTTGGCTGCTAGTTCTGTGGCTTTTCCATTCTATTTGTGTTATGTCGGCGATGTAAATATCACGTTTTATCTTATGTCGAAAGTGATATTAATATGTCTTGCTGCACCCGTGATTTTATGGATATATGATACATTATGGGAATTAAAGAAACAAAATGAATCGCTCGTCAAAGAAAAAGAAATGATGCAAAAACAAGTTGAGAAATACGAAGAAGATTATCAGAATAAATCCATCGAGTTTATTTCAGATAACAATACAGAGAAGTTTAACATTCTTATTTCCGAAATCGCTTTTATTAAATCAGCCGATAACTATGTAGAATTTGTATATAAAGAAGGAGATATTTTCAAGAAAAAACTTCTTAGGAATACTCTAAAAAATATTGAACAGCAAATAAAGCAGTTTTCAAATTTTATTCGTTGCCATAGGATATGTATCGTAAATATACGTTACATCGAAAAGTTTAACAGGAATTATAATAATCATTGGCTGACCATAAAGGGATATGACGAACAAATCCCTGTTTCACGCCAATATCTATTGAAAATTAAAGAAATTTTTAATCCGCTGGGGTGAATATCATTCGCCATAAAGTCTTGACAACAACCACATAATTATTTGTTCCAACACTGAATATTTCATATTAACCCCTTCTTTTTTCAAAAGATAAATTTGATAGTTAGTTTTAAAAGGTAATAATTTCAATTTATAATGGATGAGTCCACTCTAAAAAGTAAAAAAATTAATAATGCCACCAAAACACCAAATTTCACAAAATAAAGAATATCAACCAAATAACTTTGGTGGGCTTTAGCGTTTTAGTGCTTTGGTGGCAAAAAAATGACTTTTTATAGCGGTCTCATGTATAAAAATATTAAGTATTAAATTTTAAAAAAATGAAAATATTGCTTATTTCACCGGTTAAAGATCTAAAATCAAGAACAACAAAAGAACTGTTAATGCCGCAGATGGCTTTGTATATCCTCAAAGGACTTACCCCCCGGAAACATGAAGTCAAAATCGTTGAGGAAGAACTAGAAGATATAAACCTTGATGAAGATTGCGATCTGGTCGGTATCAGTTGTATGACTTCAAATGCACCCAGGGCATACGAGCTTTCAACTGAATTCAGAAAAAGAAATAAAACCGTCGTTCTTGGCGGTGTTCATCCCACCCTGCTTCCCGACGAAGCATTACAGTATGCTGATAGCGTTGTTGTTGGCGAATCGGAAGGTGTGTGGGAAGAATTATTAAATGATTATGAAAAGGGCATCTTACGAAAAAAATATCACTTATCAGAACCCGATCTTAACAGACATATCACAAAAGATTTTGGGAAAGTGCTTCATAAAATTCCTTTTGGCCTGGTTCCGATTTTAACTCCATATAATTGTGAATTTTGTTGTGTATCAAATCTTTATGGAAAAAAAATACGTCATATCCCGGTTGAAAATGTTGTACGGGACATAATCGAATCCAAGGCAAAAAATTTTATGTTCCTGGATGATAATATAATAGGACATACAAGGTATGCCAAAGAATTATTTGAAGCTATTAAACCATTAAAAATCAATTGGGTAGGGCAAGCTTCAATTTCTTTTGCCAAAGATTCTGAACTCATGCAACTTGTAGCCGACAGCGGTTGCCGGGGACTATTCTTCGGAGTGGAAAGCGTTTCCGATGTACAGCAACAAAAAATGCAAAAAACTTTTAAAGGACATAACGGACTTGAAATAGCACTTAAAAAAATTAAAAAGAAAAAAATTCTAATCCATGCATCTGTTATTTTTGGTTTTGATTACGACACAAGTGCAGTTTTTAAAGATACAGTCAAATTTTTGATAAAAAATAAAGTATCATCCGTATCATTCAATATTCTTACCCCTTATCCCGGAACAGAAACATATACTAATTTCTGCAAGCAGGGGAGGCTTATTACTGACGATTGGAAATATTATGACCATAATACTGTTGTTTTTAAGCCATTAAATATGTCTCCTTTTGATCTCCAGAAAGGTAAAGCATGGGCAAAAAATAAATTCTATAAACCGTTGTCGGTTCTGCGTCGGCTAATCGGAAATATGCCAAATATCTTTATTTTCCTGGCATTAAATTACGGATTTATGAAGACGGCAAAAGCTGAGATGAAAAGAGTCAGGCGACAATTACCTTAATTTATTGATTAACTTAAATAATTTTTATTTTTAGTTCAAATTTTTACAAAAAAGAAAAGTAACCGTTCACGGTATTTAAATGATTGATTATAAACTAAATATAAATTGAAAAATAGAAAATTAAGCCACAGATTACACAGATTTTCACAAATTATTTTTTAATTGAATTTGTTAAATATCTGGTAATCAATCAAATC